>CAJUSM010000014.1:20650-21040 GCA_910588935.1 uncultured Oscillospiraceae bacterium | reverse complement strand
ATCCCTCTTTGCCAGCTTGGGAGGCCTGTACCGCCGACGACGTAGCCACCATGGTCTTTGACCGGGAGTGCAGCCTGCGCCACAACTTTGATGACGCCCTGTACAGAGCCTTTATGCCCCATGCCTTTAATCCTTTTGCTCCCCGGAAGGATGGAGAAGAGGTCACTATTCTGCATTAAAGAGGTTGATCTTACAAAGCCCCCCTTAATTTCTATCGTTTTGAAGCGGTTTCCCAAAAGAAACCGCTTTTCTTTTTTAGAATATAGGTAAGTCCAGAGCTTTCAAAACAGGGAACTGATCGGAAAGGCTTAAGAGGCTGTCGGGATTTCATCCCGAAATATTTTTTGTTTTTGATGGCCTGGGGCAAGGTCGTGGGGCGCCGCCCCACAC
>CAJUSM010000014.1:0-20640 GCA_910588935.1 uncultured Oscillospiraceae bacterium | reverse complement strand
TGAAACTTTTCCCATTTTCTCACGGCATCTGAGAGCTGCGTTTTTTCTTCTCTAGCTTACCTTTATCTCCTCGTTCGGACACTCTCCAAAATCTTGCCGCCTTGACAATCGCCGAACATTCGTGTTATAATTTACAAAAATTTCTTTAGGGGGAATGAAAAATGGCTGAATTTGAGGCAATCCAAAGCAGGATAAATACATACTGCGGCCTGGACTGCACCAGCTGCCAAATCGGCGCTCAGTGCGGCTGCGGAGGCTGTATGGCTACTGAGGGCAACCCCTTTCATGGGCCCTGCGCCCTGGCAAAATGCGCTCTTGAAAAAAAGGTTGCCTTCTGCGGAGCCTGCCCAGATTTCCCCTGCCAATTGTTGGAGAGCTTCTCCAACGACCCAGAACATGGGGATCGCCCAAAGGGGGCAAGAATTGAGAACTGCGCCAAAACCAAAGCCGCTATGGTTTCCGCTGCCCGGAAAGGTACGGACCCCCAAGGCATATGCGGCCACCACTGTGACCACTGCCCCTACACCAAGTGGTGCGGCGGATGTAGGAGCCAATATCCCAGCTGCTCCTTTGCCACCCTTTTTGAAGACCGGCGTTGCCCAAACCTAACCTGCGCCAACGAAAAGGGAATAGAGGGCTGTTATCTCTGCGCCTCTTTGGCAGAATGCGCCAAAGGGTACTATGCCGCGGCGGATGGGTATGTGGCGAAAGGCGCGGCCATGTTCATTACTAAGCACGGAAAAGAGGCCTATGTAAGAGCGCTGGAAAAAGAAGAGGACCGTCCTGGTGATATTGATTCGCCAGAAAAGCTGTCGGCCTACCTGGAGAATATCCAATCATGAACTAACCCCGGGCTCATAGAAAGCCCGGGGTCCTTATTTTCAAATAGATCCGAATACCTGTCTGCCCCGGGAAAAGGTCATAACAACCTTGCCCTTTAGGCGCATTCCCTTAAACGGCGTATTTTTGCTTTTGCCGTGAAGCTTGTCTGGATCAACCACCCATTCCTTGGCTGGATCGAACACCACCACGTCGGCGGAAGCGCCGGGAGCCAGTGTTCCGGCGGATATCCCCAGTATCTTGGCAGGGTTCCAGCTCATTAGCTCTATCACCTTTGTCAAAGGCAGGCTGCCTTCCAGCGCGGTAAGCGTGGCTGCAAGAGAGGTCTCCATGCCGATGGCGCCGTTGGGAGCGGTAATAAAATCCGCTTTTTCCTCCGGCGTATGGGGGGCATGGTCTGTAGCAATCACGTCAATCGTACCATCAGACAGAGCCTCCAGCAATGCCAGCTGGTCCTCTTGGCTGCCTAGGGGAGGATTCATTCTGTAATCGGCATCCATGTTTTCCAGCATTCGGTCGGTGAGCAGCAGATAATGGGGACAGGTTTCAGCGGTAACCTTTATCCCCCGCCTCTTGGCGTCTCGAATCAGCGCCACCGAGCCCTGTGTACTGACATGGCAGATATGGATGGGAGCGCCAATACTGGCAGCAGCGGCAATTTCTCTGGCTACGCCGCAGTCCTCTGCCGCTGGGGGGATGCCTTTAATGCCCATGCGCTTAGAGACCTTACCGCTGTTCATAAGGCCCCCTTTGGCCAGCTCCAGGTCCTCACAGTGGGCGGCAAAAACCAAGCCCAGCTCTTTTGCCCTTGCCAGCCCTTCCAGCAGGCGCTGGCTGCTGGCCACTGGCCGTCCGTCATCGCTAATAGCGATGGCACCCGCCTGCTTTAATGCCTCGTAATCGGCGCATAGCTGGCCATTAAGCCCTAAAGTGACACAGGCAGAGGTGTACACCGCGGCATCGGCGTCTTTCGCCCGCGCCAGCAGCTCTCGAACCAGCTCAGGAGAATCCATAGGAGGCGAAGTGTTCGGCATAGCCAGCAGGCTGGTTACGCCGCCTGCCGCTGCCGCCCGGCACGCGGAGAACAAATCCTCCTTATGAGTTTGGCCTGGATCTCGGAGATGAACATGCATGTCCACTAAGCCAGGGGCAGCAGCCAGCCCTTGGCAGTCGATGACCTGATCCTCCGGCCCTGGCTCCCCTTCTGCCAGCCTGCCATCCCGGATCAATAGAGAGCCTGGGGCATCCACATCCCGGGCAGGATCCACAATTCTGAGGTTTTGCAAATAAATTCCCATATTTCCGCCTCCTTAATATTGCCGTTGGCTCCCGTATTGCCAGGCCATCCTCCAAGCAATTGGGCGCCCTCTATCCACGGCCTCTCCTTCTCAGTGCAAAAACAACTCCTCTGCCCACCATTTTGTTAGGGAGAGCAGCTCCCTGCCATAATATTGGGGGAATAAAATGGGGTCAGTGTCCGCCGCCAGGCCATAGGCTTCAAAGCCCGCGCTTCGGGCCAGGCTGACTGCCCGGTACAAGTGGAAACTTTGGGTCACGATTACCACCCGGGTATCCAGGCCCCGCTCCTGGGCCAGCTCCATGGCATTTTCCAGATTTTGCCGGGTATTCCGAGACTTGTCCTCCATATAGATGCGGTTGGGGGCAATACCCATACGGGTGAGGGCGTTTTTCTGCGTAAGTGCTTCAGGGCAGGGCTCGTTGCCGCCCTGCCCTCCTGTGACAATACAGGAAACCTGTGGGTTGTGCTCTAGGTATTCCACCGCCTTATCCACCCGGCCCCGAAGGCTGGCCCCCATGCGCTCGGCACTGAAAACCTGGGCCCCCAGGACAATCACGTTCAGGTTATCTGGGGGCGGAGCAGCCTGGTAGGAAATCATCAATCCCGTAAGAAAACCCACCCAGCCAAGACCCACCGCATACAGCAGGGCAAAAACACGGACCAGGAGCTTTTTCACGCCGCCGGCGCCAGCCAAACGCCGGTAACCAAGCACAAGGGCAATGCCCATACCACAAACACAGATACCGAATACTGAGCCTAAGGCAAAACCTCCATGAAGAAGCGGCAGGCAGAACCAGAAAATGCCCAAGCCACAAAGGAAGATAAAAGCGAATTTTAAAATTCTTTTTGCCATACCAAACCACCTGCTTTTCTTTTTGGAATCATTCTATGCCATTGAGAGGGAAATGTAAAGGGGGCAATATGGAACCGCTTTGTTCCCACCGCTCCCTTTTGCGCCAGAGGTTCAGACCTTTTTTCCTACCACGATAAAACGATGCTGCCGCTCCCCTATTTTTCCAGATCCGGCGGCTAAGTAGGCCTGGTGGCAATAGCTCACTCGAAACCCAGCCCGCCGGAATTCCGGCAGCTGGTTTTCCAGATTGAAATTCAGCCCCGGTTTTTGGCGGCTCGGTTCCCGCCACCAGGGCATCCCTTTGCTATCCATGCCCCCCACCTGCTGGGTGACAAAAAAACCGCCGGGCCTGAGTACTCGAGCTGTCTCTTTCAAGTCCAATGGTTGGTGCCGGTTGAGCACTAGGTCAAAAACACGGTCTGGAAATGGGAGCGCCTCTCCCATTTCCATCTGTTTTACCACAATCCCCAGGGGAAGCAGGCGCTTTTGGCACAGCAGCCAGTCCTGTTCCCGGTCTACTGTAAGGCTAGTCAGTTCATAGGCATGGCCTAGAGACAGTAAAAGCTCGCTCCCATCAGCCCCAATATTTAGCACTCGGACTCCCGGCTTTAAAAAGTCCTTTATCTTTTCTGTGTAGTTCCAAGGCATGGCGTCTTCCGGCCGGCCCTTTACGCCCATTTTCTCTCCCATCAGCTGTTCTTATCCACCCGGTGGAAGGTTTTTAGATTTCCCTGTTTCCCGCCGCGTTTCTCCAGCTCTGCCTCCACCTGCTCCCAGCTGATTCCCTGGTCGGCCATAAGCACGGTTAGGTGATAGAGAAGGTCGCTAAGCTCTAGAACAGTGTCCTGGTTGTTTCCGTTTTTTGCCGCGATGATTACCTCGCCGCACTCTTCCGCGCATTTTTTCAAAATTTTATCTAAGCCCTGGTCGAAAAGGTACTTGGTGTACGATCCCTCTTGGGCCGACTCCTTTCTGCTCATCACAGTGGCGTACAGCTCTTTCAGTTCATCCATTCTTTCCTTCTCCTTCGCTATTTTCCTCGGCCAGCACCCGGAAAAAGCAACTGTTGTTTCCAGTGTGGCAGGCCGGCCCCTTGGGATGCACCTTGACCAGTAAGGTATCGTTATCGCAGTCGGCGGCAATGGATACCACCTCCTGGGTGTTCCCAGAGGTCTCCCCTTTGTGCCAAAGAGCCTTCCGGCTCCGGCTGTAAAACCAGGTCTGCCGGCTTTGCAGGGTTTTTTCTAAGGCATCATGGTTCATATAGGCAAGCATGAGCACCTCGCCAGTATCAAAATCTTGTACAATGGCAGGAATTAAAGGCGCCTTTTTAAAGAAGCGCTCCAGTTCGTCCCGCACGGCAGCTTGGGTTTTCGCTTTTTCACTGGAGAAACGGTGGCTAACCCCTACGGCGGCGGCCAGATCCAGGCTGCCGGCATAGATCGCCTTACCAGCAATGGCCCCATATAGGCCTAAATCGTAGAGGGCAACAATATCCAGCAGGCTGCTCATGCCGCCGCTGGCGATGATGTTGCAGCTTACCGACCGGTTCAGCTGGTCAAGCATTTCCAGGTTTGGGCCGTCCTGGGTGCCATCTTTGTGGATATCTGTGCAGATAATGTACTCTACACCCATATCCTCCACCTGTTTGGCCAGCTCGATGTACCCGGTACCGCTGTGCTGAGTCCAGCCCTGGGTGGCGGCCATGCCATTGAGAGCGTCGATACCTACCGCAATTTTTCTGCCATAGGCCTTTACAGACTGGCGGACGAACTCCGGGTTTTCCAAGGCTGCGGAGCCCAAGATAACCCGGGCCACCCCGGCGGAGAGATATTGTTCCACAGTGTTTAGGGTGCGGATGCCGCCGCCCACTTGGATGTTCATGTTCACCTCTTGGGCTACCTGGAGAATTAGGTCCATATTTTGGGGATATCCCGCTTTTGCGCCGTCTAAATCTACCATATGGAGCCAGTTGGCCCCTTGCGCCATAAAGCGGCGGGCGGTTTCTACCGGATCCCCAGCTACCACCTGGGCGGTGGAATAATCCCCTCGGAACAGCCGCACGCACTTTCCCTCATGGATGTCGATGGCAGGTAAAATAATCATCTGCTTCCCTCCTGTTCAAGCTTTTTGCAGTAATGGTTCAGCAGGTATTCCGTATAATCGCCCTTACCAAACAGCCGGCGGCTTTCCGGGTTACCCCAAGCCCGAGCCAGTTCGCCGACAGGAACCGAGGCGCGGACATGCTGAGCCGGGCTTCTATCCCTGGCAAGGTTTTCCAAAATTTTCTCAGGGCCATCTTTTTTTAGGTTTCCCAGTTGCCACTGTTTGGCAGGTATGCCAAAATTAGGAGACACATTAAAATCGCTGTCTATATACAGTACCGGCGATTCTACCTGGCCAAGGCGCTCCGTCCTGTCATCTTGCAGCAGTTCCTGGTAAAGCTGCCGCTCTTCCCGGCCGAACACCGCCGCCATGCTGGACTCACCAAAATACCGGAGGGTGTGCTCTGCCAGCACAGGAGGAATTTTGAGGAGTTCTTCTGGCGTGGGCCAAATGGGGTAGAGGTTCGCCGCCTCGCCGGTGCAGGACCCCTGGTGAGCAAACATGACAAAGGGAATCCCAATCTCTTTGCAGCGCCGCTCCAGCTCCAAGCTTTCCGCCAATTCCAGCACTTGGGGCAGCTCATCCACCGTTTTTTTGTTGACAAACACCTGCAGCCGGGGGGCAACCCCGTTTTCCAGCAGCGTGCTGATGGCTTTCAGAATATCTTGATAGGCCCCTTTGCGCCCAGTGAACCAATCGGTAAGTTCCTCCCCCCCAAACAGAGTGAGCTGCACATACCGCAGTCCTAGAGACTTTAGCCAAGGGGCGTAGTTCTTATCCCGGGCAAGCCGCCAAACGCTGGCCAGCTCAAAGTGCTCTAGCGGGACAGTGGAGAGTTCCTGGCACAGCGCCCATTTTTCTCTATAATCCTCTCCAAAATCCGGCTCTCGGTTCCAGTCATAAACCGTAAGCTTCTTGGCATAGGGCCGAAAGGCTTCCGCCGCAAAGCGCAGGTCGTCCCCGCAAAGGCTGGGGTTTGGCCGCCATCCCACAAAACAATGGCGGCACCGGTTGGGACACCCCAGCATGTCTAAACCAATATCTATTTTCTCATACTCCATGATTTCGATTCCTTTCCTATCGTTGGCACAGCATGAAAAGAAATGATTCCATACATGCAGCCCGGAAACTCCCGAAAAGAATTGCACAAAGGGACTATAGCATCCCCTTTGAGGACAACACGCTTTTCCCTTCCGGCTTTGCCGCGTCTTTCAGGGCATGGGCAAAGGCCTTAAAGAGCGCCTCAATGATGTGGTGGGAGTTTTTCCCATACCGGCACTCCAGGTGCAGGGTAATCCCGCTATGCATGGCCAGGGCCCGGAAGAATTCCTCGGTCATGCAGGTGTCGAAGGCCCCTACCCGCTCCTCTGGAAAACAGGCCTGAAATACCAGAAAGGGCCGGCCGCTTAGGTCCACCCCACAAAACCCCAGGGCCTCATCCATAGGGATAAACGCATGGCCATATCGGGCCAAGCCAGCCTTGTCCCCCAAGGCCTTTGCCAAGGCTTGGCCTAGAACAATGCCCACATCCTCCACAGTGTGGTGGCAGTCCACCTCCAGATCCCCTTTGGTCTGAACGGCGAGCCCCAGGCCCCCATGCACTGCCAAGGCAGTGAGCATGTGATCAAAAAATCCCACACCAGTGGCAATATTTCTTTCGCCGCCGTCCAGATCCAGCCGGACCAGAATGTCCGTCTCCCTGGTGGCTCTGTGTACCACACCGGTTCTGCTCATCGCGATTCCTCCCATAGTTCCCTGAATATCTTTAAGAAGAGCTGGTTTTCCTCTGGGGTGCCGGCTGTTACCCGCAGCAGCCCCCCTGTATGGCGCACAGCAACCCCCCTGGCCAGCAGGGCCTGCTGGAGCCCCCCAGGATTTTCTGTTACAATGGCGGCAAAATTGGCAGCGCTGGGCAAAATTCGGAAGTTTCCGGGGAAAGCCGCGGAAATCTCCTGCAGCCCGGCCACAAGCTGTTTTCGGGAGGCCAGAATTGTCTCCAAAGCTTTATCCAGCAAATCCCCTCGGTTGAGAACCAGGCTCCCTGCCAGCTGGGAAACCGCATTTACGTTATAGGGTGATTTAGCCGCCCGCAAGGCGCCGCTGAGCCGCCGGTTGGCAAGGGCAAAGCCCAGCCGAAAAGCTGCCATGCCTACAGCCTTGGAGCAGGTGCGCAAAATAATCAGGTTGTCGAAATTGTCCAGTTCCCCCACCAGGCTTTGGCCAGAGGCAAAGTCCATATATGCCTCGTCCAGCACCACCAGGGCCTCCACGCTTTGTACCAGCCGGCGGACCTCCTCCTTTTTTAGTAGGATTGAAGTGGGGTTACAGGGATTGCTGAAAATCAGCAGCCGGACCCCATGCTTTTGGCAGGCCGCTGCCACTTGGTCCACATGAATCTGGTAGTCCCCTTTTCCTAGGGCCAGGTGTCTCCCTTCAGCCAAGGCGCCCCCCTGGGCGTACATAGAGAAATCAGGCTCCACCGTGGCAAAGGTCTCCCCTTTCATGAGAAAGGCGGAGAAAATCACTGAAATCAGCTCGTCGGAGCCGTTGCCCGCCACCACATTTTCAGCCTCCACCCCATACCGCCGGGCAAAGGCCTGGCAAAGGGTTTCCGCGCCGGGATCTGGGTAGCGGCTGCAGGCCAGGCCGGAAAGGCTTGCGGCAAGCTCCTTCAGGATTTCCCGGGGCAGGTTTAGAAAGGACTCATTGGCATCCAGCCGGATACAGCCCTCCCCCTTTACCGGAGTATAGGCGCGCAGGGCGCCGATTTTATCGTTTAGGGCGTACATACCCTCACTTCCTTCCGCCATATTCCCGCAGGCACCATTCCACAGTATCGAACACATCGTTCACGGTGTCTTCCGGATTGTTGTAATGCCTGGCGCCAACGCTTTCCCAGTACTCCTCTTTTCGCCAACGCTTTTTTAGGGATATTTCCACATTACTGTCGTCAAAAAAAATTTTATATTCCTTTTTCCCATTGGAAAAGTAGAGCGCCGCAGCGGTTTTAGTCTGGCCAATCCACTCCATGGTGAACCGGCCGTCAAAAGCCTGATAAACCTCCTCCACCGTCTCCATTCAGTTCTGCCTCACCCGGATAGAATTGGCGTGGGCGGTAAGCTCCTCGGTTTCCGCCAACAGGATAATATCCTGGGCAGCCTCCAGCAGCTTGGACTGGGGATAGTAAATGAAACTGGATTTCTTTACAAAATCATCTACAGAAAGGGGCGAGAAAAACCGGGCGGTGCCTCCGGTGGGCAGCACATGGTTGGCCCCGGCATAGTAATCTCCCAAAGGCTCTGGCGAATAGTCCCCCAGGAACACAGAGCCTGCATTGTCCAGCCGGCCCAGGTAGTCAAAAGGATTCCGGCAGCAAACCTCCAGGTGCTCGGGAGCCAGCTGGTTGGCAAACCCTACCGCCTCATCCATGCCGGCACACACAATTACTGCCCCAAAATCCTCCAGCGCCTTCTCAATGATCTCCCTGCGGGAAAGGCTTTCCAGCTGGCGATACAGAGCTTTCACCGTATTTTCGGCAATTTCCATATTGTCTGTTATCAGCACGGCAGAGGCCATGGGATCATGCTCTGCCTGGCTCATCAGGTCGGCTGCCAAGAATTCCGGGTTAGCCCCGCTATCGGCGATAATGAGAATCTCGCTGGGCCCGGCGATCATGTCAATATCCACCACGCCATACAGCTGCTTTTTGGCAGTGGCCACATAGATATTCCCTGGCCCCACAATTTTGTCCACCTTTGGCACCGACTCTGTGCCAAAGGCCAGGGCAGCCACGGCCTGAGCACCGCCCATAAGGAATACCCGGTCCACACCAGCGGCCAGAGCGGCGGCCATAATATTGGGGTCGGGACGCCCGGCCCGGCCTGGAGGAGTGGCCATTACAATTTCTCCCACTCCCGCCACCTTGGCGGGGATAATATTCATCAGCACAGAGGAAGGGTACCCCGCCGTACCCCCAGGCACATAAACCCCCGCCCTGTGCAGCCCCCGTACCCGTTGGCCGGTAATAACCCCAGAGGGGGCTGGGTCGATACGGCTCTGCTGCTTCTGGCGGGTATGAAAATCGTAAATATTTTTTGCCGCCCGGTCTAGGGCTGCCAAAAAGTCCACATTACAGCCAGCGGCCAAGGCCTCCATCTCCTCCCGGCCCATCTCCAAGCGTTCTGGGCTCCAGCCGTCAAACTGCCGGGAAAAGTCTATAACAGCCTGGTCCCCGCCGGCCTCCACCTTTTGGATGATAACCCGCACCCGAGCCTCTACTTTTGGGTCTGGGGTGCCTGCCCGGGCTTTTAGCTGGGCAATAAAAGCCCGGCGTTCTTCAGGGGTGGCGCTTACAATTTTTATCATAATTATCTCTGCTCCTTTCCACTACAACCTTGGTTCACCTTGCGCGGCATGCTCTTAACACCTTATTGAGCGGGCTTTAAACAGGTTTCCCATCGTGCGGCTAATTTCTCAATTTCCCCCTTGCGTAGCTTTAGGCTTGGCGCATTTACAATCAGCCTGGCGGAAACCTCTGCCACCGGCTCTACAATTGCCAACCCGTTCTCCCGCAGCGTGGCCCCGGTTTCCACCAGGTCCACAATTCCGTCTGCCAGCCCCAGCAAGGGCGCCAGCTCTACCGAGCCCTCAATTTTAATAACCCTTACATCCATATCCTTTCCCTGAAAAAACCGCCTGGCCACATGGGGATACTTGGTGGCAATGGTCTTTCCCTGGTAGCCCCTATAAAAGTCCGTTCCCTCTGGCGCGGCCAGGGCAAACCGGCATCTGCCAAAGCCCAGATCCAATATTTCGAAAAAACTGCCTCCCCGCTCCATAATTACGTCCTTGCCTACAACGCCTAGGTCGCAGACCCCATGCTCTAAATAGGTAATCACGTCTCCAGCCTTCGCTAGCACAGCTTCCAGGCTGTCCCCTACTGGCAGGATTAATCGGCGACCCTTGTCGTGCAAAGCAGTGCAGTCCATTCCGGCCCGCTCCATTAGCTTAACTGTGGAGCTCTCCAGCCGGCCCTTAGTGAGGGCAATTCTCAACGGCCTCATGATCTTTCCCTCCCAAATCTATGGTTTTCAGGGTCTCTCCCACAACAATGATTTGGGAGATCCCCGCCTCTTTGGCGTACGCCTCTGCCTCTGCCTGGGATTCCCACACAGAGCTTTCACACCGCAGGCCCATGGCTGTTAACCGCATCATTTCCCGCTGAGCTGTAATTTCCTGCCCTTTTTCTCCATGCACTAAAACATCTGCTCCGCCTACAGGCGGGAGCTGGTCCTCCAACAGGCCCGCCACGCTGCCCATATCCATGCCAAAACCCACCGCGGGCATGGGCTGGCCAAATTTACCACAGAGCCGGTCGTACCTGCCGCCGGTGAGCACCTGGCTACCGCTGCCCCCCACATAGCCGCCAAATACAATTCCCGTATAGTAATCGTTGCGCTGGACAAGCCCCAAATCCACCATAAGCCGGTGGCCCAGCCCCAACTGCTTCAGCGCGCCATACAGCTCCCGCAGGTAATCTAGGGGCTGAACCCCTTCACCCTTCAGCCCCCAGCTCTCTGCCTGGGCCAGCACCTCTTCTCCTCCAAACAACCTAGGCAGGCGGCGGATGGCTTCGGCCTCTGGCCGGTCCCCTAGGGGGTCCAGCAGTTCTCCTAGGGCCCCATAATTTTTTGCTTCAATTGTGGCCCGAATCTCTTCCTGCTGCTCAGGAGAAATTTCCAGCCGGGATACCAGCAGCTGGAAAAGGCCTGCATGGCCCAGCTCCAAGTGGAAATCCTGGGTTATGGCCCGCAGGCATTCCACCGCTGTGCAGATTACCTCCAGGTCTGCCCGGATGCCGCTGGCTCCCAGCAGCTCCACCCCCATTTGTGGGGACTCGTGGCTTTTCCCAGAGAGCTCTGGCCAGCTGCGGTACACCGTTTGGCTATAAAACAGCCGAAGTGGCAGCCGGTGGCCCTGAAGCCGGGCCGCGGCCATACGGGCAATGGGCAATGTGGAATCTGGACGAAAGACTAGAAGCCGCCCGGCACAGTCGGTAGATTTGTACATTTCCCGCTGGCGCAGAGCAGCCCCAGGCAGGGTAAACAGATCGTAAAATTCCAGCCCTGGAGTCATTACCTCTTGGTAACCCCGGCGGGTAAATATTTCTGAAAACCGGCGCTGTGCTTCCCGCCTGGCCCGGCACTCATCTAGAAGAATATCCCGAACGCCTTCGGGTACAAATTTGTTATACTGCTTCATGGCATCTCCTTTGGCCGCTTTATCGCGCTACTATAATAAACCATTTGGGTCAATTTGTCAAGAGGGCAGAGCAGATCCTGTGCTCTATGCCTTCTCACTTTCAAATATATCCTCCCGGGTAATATTTTTCAGCCATTTGCCAGACCGGTAATGCTTTAGTACCCAAGGCCACTTTACAAACTCATCTGTGCACAACAAAAAGTATACCCAAAGCACCGGCAGCTTGAATATAAACGCCGCCACCAGCCCTAAGGGAACCGCGTAAACCCACATATCAATCACATCGCAGATCAGCCCAAAGCGGCTGTCTCCCCCTGCCCGGAACGCCCCGGCAATTAGGGTGGTATTCACCGCGCAGCCCATAATATAATAGCTGTTGATTAGCAGCATTACCCCTAAATAGTCCAGGGCTGTTTGGGTAAAGTTCCCGTTTCCCGCATACATCAGCACAAAGGGCCGGGCGATTAGCACAATTGCGCCCCCCAGCGCGCCAGAAGCTACCGTAAGCCACAGCAGCCTGCTGCCATCCAGCCTGGCCTCTTCCAGCCGCCCCTCGCCGATTCTCTGCCCCAGCAGGATGCCGCCGGCGCTGGCCAGGCCAAAGCACAGGATTGTGCCAAAGTTTCTCACCACTGTGGCCAGAGAGTTAGCCGCAACCGCATCGTTGCCCAAGTGGCCAATAATCATGGAATACATGGAAAAGCCCACGCCCCACACCACATCATTGGCCAGAGCAGGCAGAGAGAGACGGACAAAGTCCTTAAACAGCACCTTGTTCCGAACAAAAATTGCGGAAAGCTTCAGCTTTATCTGGGGGGATCTGGCGGAAACCACAAAACATAGCCCCAGTTCAATCAGCCGGGAAATGGAGGTGGCCAGGGCCACGCCCTGGGCTCCCAGCTTAGGCGCGCCAAGCCAGCCAAAAATAAATACAGCGTTCAGCACCACATTCAGCACTACCGCCACCGTATTCAGCACCGTACCGATTACCACCCGGCCCACACTGCGCAAAATGGAAATGTAGACCTCGGTAATCCCCCAGCACAGGTAGCAGACGCTGAGCACCCTTATGTACTCTGCCCCGATCTGGATGAGCTCAGGATCATTGGTGAAAACGAGCATCATATAATTGGGAACGGTAAGTGCCAACAGGGCAACTACCAAAGAGATACCGAGAGAAAAGCGCAGGGCAATCCCCTGAACCACCTCTATAGCCTGAAAATCCTTTTTCCCGAAATATTGGGCGCAGAGCATGGTAGCGCCGGTGCCCAGGCCATAGAAGACCATAAAGAGGATATTCGCATACTGGCTGGCCAAGCTAACAGCGGAAATAGAGGACTGGCCTACAAAGTTGAGCATAACCACATCGGCTGAGCTTACCGCGGCGCTGAGCAGGTTCTGCAGCACAATAGGCGTAACAAGCTTAACGATTTCCCCATAAAAGGGGCTTTTTAAGTCAAAAACCTTTTTCATCATAACCTCCGAAACCCATTTCTAAACTTTGGCTTTCACTATAGCACAGGAAGGCGGGAAAAGCAAGATAGAAACGGGCAAAGGAAACCGCAGGCTCAGGATCAAATCCCCGGGTCCGCGGCTTTTTTCGCTTTGCTTCTTCTGGGGCTGGGCACGATCTGTTGGAGGAAACCCGCCTCTTCTAAGCCAGCCGGGGAAAAACAATTTGCAGAAGCTACTTAGCTATGCTGTTGGGGCCGCTCCTGTTTTTTCAGAATTCCCCCCTGAAGATAGGGCGGCAATTCCCGCTGGAACTTCCCTTCCCGATTTTCCGTTTGATGGGCAAGCTTCAAAAGCTCCTTGTCCACGGGGAGGGTGTTAACTTCATAGTCATGGTGAAACAGGACGAAATGCTCCATGGACTTATCGTGGTAGAGAAGAATAAAGGAAACATCGTCACAGGGAAAGCCCCAGGCTTCTCCTGAGGCTTTTTCTCTATTTGACTTTAAAACCGCAGCAAAAGCCGTACCCGGTTGGGCTGTATATATTGGGCGGAAAGCTTGATCTGGTTGGCCTCCGCCAAGGCTTGGGCAACGGAGAGGCCAATTCCATACCCGCCGCTTTTCTGGGTTCTAGCGCTGTCCTCCCGGTAAAAGCGCTGAAACAGCTTATCCGGGCTGACCTGTGGCAGGCTATGGCAGGTGTTTTCCAGCCGCAGTTCCCCATGGCCCCCTGCCTTTTCCAGAGTGACCTCCAAAACGCCTCCCTGATCTGCATATTTAATTCCATTGTCCACTAAAATGGTTAGAAGCTGTACTACCTGGGCCCGATCCCCCTCCGCCAAAGTGTTTGGCCGCAGGCTTATCTTTAACGAAATGCCTTTCTCTTCTGCCGGCGGAGCAAAGCTCTCTAGAACCTCCGCTGTCAGTTTGTCCAGGCAAAGCTTTTCCCGGGCACTCTGCTCCGCCCTCTCTTCCATCCTGGCCAGCAGCAGCAAATCCTCTACCAGGCCAGTAAGCCGCAGGATCTGCGTTTTAATGTTGCGGCTCCATTTGTTCTCTTCCTGGTAGAGCTCCATGGCCTCCACATTGGACTGGATAATGGCCAGAGGCGTTTTCAGCTCGTGGCCGGCATTGGTAACAAACTGCTTTTGCCGCTGGATATTTTCTGCAATGGGCCGGATTGCCCGCCTGGACATAAAAATTACGGCCCCCAACATCAGCCCCCAGCACCCCAGGCCAATTCCAATAGAAAGGAGCAATACCTGGATATAGGAGGATATCTCCTGGGAGGTATCCAAAAACACGGCCAAGGTTCCTCCAGGCTCTGGAAAATGGCGGAGTAAGTAGCGAAACCGCCCGGCCTGCCCCTTCTGTGCTCCTTGGTTAACCGCCTGGCGGGCCATTTCGCCGGCTTCCTCCTCTCCCACGGCAGAGGTGCGGCTTACATCTACAAAGGCAATATTTCCCTTTCTATCCAGCCGCACCACAAAATAGTTGGAAGAAAGGAAAATATCGTAATCATTCTTAGGCCCGTCTACGGGAGGACCAGGGCGCTGAAAGGGAGGAGGGGGCAAATTGGCCACATCCCCCTCGTACTCGCTGAGCATTTCCAGAGTATGGTCCGCCTGACTGCCCGCCATAAGCATATTGGCCCAATTAATGGTCCCCAACAACACCAGCAGCAAGCCTGTAATGGCAGACATTGCCACCAGGACAAATTTTCGCTGCAGAGCCCGGATCATCCTCTCGCCTCCAGGGTATACCCCACGCCCCGCCGGGCCGCAATGGTTACATTCCCCCCTAAGGCCTGCAGCCGCTTGCGCAGGTAAGAGATATATACCCAAACAATACCCAGCTCGGCATCAGAATTGTACCCCCATACCCCGCAGAATAGCTCTTCAGTGGAGAGATAAATCCCCTGGTTCAGCATGAGCAGCTCCATCATCAAAAATTCCAGCCGGGGCAGCACCAGGCTCCGGCTTCCCTTAGATAGGGTGCAGCGATTCTGGTCTAAACTGAGATTGCCGCACCGGAGCACCGTAGGGGTATAGCCTTCCCGCCGGCGGAGCAGGGCGCGAACCCTGGCCAGCAGCAGGCTCATGGAAAAAGGCTTGGGCAGGTAATCATCCGCCCCCATATCCAGCCCGGCAATCTGGTCCTCCACCTGAGATTTGGCAGTAAGGAGAAGCACTGGCGTGGGGCATCCAGCGGCCCGAAGTTTTTGCAGCACCTCCAGGCCGCTGAGCTTTGGCATCATAATATCCAAAATCAGGGCGTCGTAAGGCTGGGCCAGGGCATAGTCCAAAGCGTCCTGGCCGTCCTGAACAGCGTCTACCATATAGTTGTGATAGGTCAGAATGTCTACCACAGCCTCAGACATAGCAGGCTCGTCTTCGGCATAAAGAAGCTTCATAAGGGTCACCTCGGCGAGAAATGGATTTTCTATCATTTTATCAGAAACCCCATGGAAAATGCAAGGGGTATGGCAGAAGAACCCACTGCCCAAAACAGCACAGTTCTTAGGGATGTTTGAGCGCCCTCTCCCCCCTCGTTTCTATGGGATCCTCCTTGTGCCTCCTCTTGAAATATGGTATACTGGGTGCAAACAAAATTGAGAAAAGGAGCACCGTTATGAACCGTGAATTTTTAAAAGATCTCCTTACAACCCCTTCTGTCAGCGGCTATGAAGAGGCCATTCAGGAAAAGGTTCTGGCATTTGGCCGAGAATTTGCCCATGCTCAGCTTACCGACCCTGCCGGCAACGCTATTTCTGTGGTAAACCCTAAGGCAGCTCATAAAATTCTGCTGTGCGGGCATATTGACGAAATTGGTTTTGTGGTTACCCATATCGATGATTCCGGCCGGCTGCGGCTGACCAGCGCGGGTGGAACCCGCCCCCGGCTGTATGTGGGCTCGCCGGTCCAGGTTTGGCATGAGGGGAACCTGGTTTCCGGTGTAATTGCCACTTCTTCTAACCTAGTGAAGAAGGAGAAGATTGAGGATAAGGATCTGTTGGTAGATATTGGGGCCACCTCTAAAGAAGAAGCCGCGGCGGCTGTGGCTGTAGGGGACCCTGTATGCGCCGATGTAGGGGTAAGAGAACTGATGAACCACTGCTTTACCTGCCGTGCTCTAGACAACCGCACCGGAGCCTTTGTGGTATTGGAGGCCGCTAAAAAGGCTGCCGGACAGGGAGCCTCCATTGGTATTTACGCGGCCGCTACTGTAGGGGAGGAGACCAGCGGCCGAGGCGCCTACTATGCCGCTGCCCGGGTAAAGCCTGACTGCGCCATTGCCGTAGATGTGACCTGGGCCAGCGATGCGCCGGGCACGGATCCTGGAAATACAGGAGAAGTAAAGCTGGGAGAGGGCCCTGTGCTGTGCAAGGCCTCGGTGGTCAATAAAAAGCTGAACGCCCTGCTGCAGGAAACCGGGAAAGAACTGGGCTTTCACCTGCAGTGGGAAATCGCCACCGGCCGCACCGGTACTGACGGTGATACTGTGAACCGGATTGGAGAGGGTATTCCCATGGCGCTGGTTTCCATTCCCTTGCGGTATATGCACAGCTCTGTGGAGGTGGGCAGCTGGAAAGATATAGAGGCCTGCATTGAGCTGCTCAGCGCCTTTTTGGTCCGCCTTTCCCGAGAAATGGAGAATGGATTTGATTTTTGCACTGTAAAAGCGTAAAAGCACCCTACAACTTATCAGGAGGATTCCCTATGAAAAAACTCCAAGACTCTTTTACTATTCGCCAAACAAAAATTGGCAACCGTGTCTGTATTCCCCCACTGGTAATTATGACCAATTCTGATGAGGAGGGCTTTGCTGCCCCAGCCGCTGTGGCACATTACACCGCTCTGGCCCGGGGCGGTGCCGGGCTGGTGATTCAGGAGGCTACCTGCGTCTCGCCAGAGGGAAAGCTCCGAGCCCACCAGATCGGTCTTTGGAGGGATGAGCACATCCCGGGGAACCGGGCCATTGCAGAGGCTGTACACCAGCTGGGAACCCCCATTTTTATGCAAATTCATCATGCGGGGGTGGTGGCTATGAGTGATACGCTGCTCTGCCCCTCTGCCTATAGCGCCCAGGTAGACGGAAAGTTAAAGCAGGGCCGCGCTATGACAGGAAAAGAGATTGAGGCCACCCAAGAGCATTTTATCCAAGCCGGCATCAGGGCCTGGAAAGCCGGATATGACGGGGTGGAGCTTCACGGCTGCCACAGCTACCTGCTCTGCCAATTCTTTAACAGCCGGATCAACCGCAGGGAAGACCAATATTGCGACGCTATGAATTTTGTGGAACCAATAATCCAGGGGATCCGCCAGGGCACAGACAGTCGCTTTGTCATTGGCATTCGTTTGGGGTGCTTTGAGCCTACCCTGAAAGAGGGAATTGCTCATGCTGTTGCCCTAGAAAAGGCAGGCGTGGACTTCATTGATGTTTCCGGCGGGTTTGCCGGAGAGTCGGACCCGATTAAGCCCGAAGCTTTTCCCTACCATGAGTTTGTATATGGCGCCGGAGAGATAAAAAAAGCGGTAAATGTACCCGTGTTTGCCGTCAACTCCATCTGTACGCCTGAGCAGGCCCAGGGGGCGTTGGAGGCTACCAATGTGGACATGGTGGACATTGGCCGCAGCGCCTTGGTAGACAGCGATTGGCCCAGAAAAGCCCTGGCCGGAGAGAAACCGGGAAAATGCCTGCACTGCGCTGTGTGTCAGTGGCGGATTGATCCCCAAAAATGCGCTGGGCGGCGGCTGATGGAACGGGAAAGACGTGAGAAAGAGAAAGAGTAAAAATTTTTAAATTTTTTTAAAAAAATGCAACCATTTCCTGCCTCCTCGCTTTCTTATAGGCAAAAGGGGTCCAAGCCATTATGGTGAACGCGTTCGCGAGTATATCTGGCCCCAAAGGAGGTACTATTATGAAAAAGAGCTCCATCCCTTTTTTTACCATCCTAGCCATTGCCATAATTCTCATCCTGCTGGTGGCCTGTAAAACCACCCCTCCTTCCCCGGCGCCCAACTCTGCCCCCGAAGAAGGAGAAACCGGCCAAAAGCCTCAGCTCACTGTAGTTATGGAGCTGAACTCCAATGACCCCACTGAGGACTTTCGAGACGTGCTGCTGGCCGTTCCAGAGCTCCGGGATTACGCGCTCTTCATCGACCTGCTTACACCCAGCCAGACGCCCGCCGCCTCATGGCCGGCGCACTCTAGGATGCCGGGCCTGTGTTTATCCCTGCCCTAATCGGGCCGGCGGCAAGCTTTGGGGTATTGGACAAACTCTAAGAGCGGCAGAGCATACAGACCCGCCGGGAGACCGCTGATTTTTTGCAATAGTTTCTCCCCTAAAACGCTGATATTTTAACCGATTCTCAAAAAGAAAGGACCGCCTTACCTGGCGGCCCTTTCTTTTTTTCTTAGAGCTTCCCGTTTTCCAGGAAGTTCTCAATTTTCTTTTTGATCTCCTCTGGCTTCAGGTATTTTAATAGGTAGCCTGCCGGGTTCAGGGGCATAACCTTGATCATGCTTTCCGGGTCCCGCCTGCCTGTTAGGAAGATAACCGGCACATCCTTAAAGTCCTCTACCGAGCGGAGCATTTCCAATGTCTGCCGGCCGTCACAAACCGGCATCTCATAATCCAGCAGCACCAGGTCCGGCTGGTTCAAAGTAATTGCCCGGAACGCTCCAGCGCCAGAATCCACTGTATCCACCTCATATTGCTCTCCCAGCAGCTGCTTCATTCCCATACGGATGGTGGCGGAATCGTCTACCACCAGCACCTTTTTCTTGGTGACTGCCGCGGTTTCCTGGGCTTCCCGCCTCATCAGGTATTTTTCTACTTCCTTAATGGCGTTCTCGTTTTCAATGGGAGTGCCCACGCCTTTTTCCAGCAAATGGGGGGCAATGGCACAGTAGGCAAAATACCCCGAGCCTCCCGTATTAAAAAGCAAGCTCACCTGGGGCTTTTCCCTTTGGAACACCTGGTGAAACTGCTCGTAGGTCAAAAGGTTTTCTTCGCTAAGCTCATAGGTTTCCCCTTCTGGCATCTGCTCCAACACCCGGCCCACAAACTGGCGAGCCGTATACCGGGTGGCATTTACCAACATTGTGTTCATTTTGTTGGTCTGTATGCCCATTACCTTTCCTACGGTATTAATCAGCAGTTTTTCTTCAAAAACCATTAGGATTTCCTGCTTCTTCTCTTCTCCGCCAGGCAGGCTGTATACAAGCCTGTAATAAATTCCCTGGCCAAACTTTTCTCCGCCATATGTATCACTCACTACCTGAGACTCCAAATGGAACATGTCGAAGGTAAGCTGAATAATAGACTTTTTTAAAGCAGCTAACTCCCCCTCCGGCAAAAGGCTGTCCCATTTACTGGACTTTCTGCCTGCAATCGCCTGGTCTTCAATAAGAGTATGGCCAATAAGCCAGCCGGCGCACACGCCCAAAAAGTGGTCTACCGCATCGCCTGCATAGCCTGAATCCTCCATCTCCTTTTCAAGGGCAGGAAGGGTATTTGCCCGAAAGCCCTCATGTATATGCCTATGTCTTTCTAGGCCCTCATACCCCACCGAGGCCATGTATTCCTCCTCATCGGCAAAATGCTGTAAGGTGTGGCCTTTAAAAAATTTAATCCCTTCCTGGTAGGTTCGCTGGTTTTTCTTTTCCTCTTCCCCAAAAGCCAGCAGCTTATTGATGATTTTAAACAGCCTGCGATGCTCTTTGTCAATGGTTTCCACACCAATGCTGTACTCGTCCCGCCAGACCAGCTGATTGTCCATAAAAATTCCTCCTATAGCATGAGCCCGGCGGAATATTTAGGTGAAATGCACCTGGCAGCCGGGCTGCAAATATTTATTTCAGGAATTATTATACCACAGCCCAGAAGCTCTGTCCACACAGAAAACGATATTAAAGGCAACTGAAAACTGAAAGATTATAGCCAAGAGCCTGTGGCCACTAGAACCTCTCCGATCCCATAGTACTCATAAATCTCCATGGCTCTCTTCCCCGCCACTTCCCCTGGTACCACCGGAGAAATGGCTGGGGGACAGGCAGCCGCCGGCCAGGCTACCAGCCGCCCAACCGCCTGCCTGGGGCTTACCTCCTCACAGGGTAGTCCCATAGCCTCCTTTACTGTCATCACGCGTTTTGGGGGGATAAAAGCTGGCGGGCCTCCGGAAATTACCGGCAGCTGCTCCAGCCCGGCAAGGGCCTCCTCCAGCTGCCCCAAAGCCCCCCCTGAATTCTCTGGAGAGGGCATAAGCACCACATAGTCCCTATCCGCGTATTCGCACACAATGCCCTGCTTTTCCAGCGTTTCCCCCAAGGCTTCTCCCCAATACCCGGATTGCCTGGCGCAGATGGTCAGCTTTACAGGCTCATCCCCTGCAAAGCGCCAACCTTTTTTGGCTAGCCGGGCTTTCAGCCCCCTCAGCTCCTCCGCAGTTTCTGCCAGCCTCTCTTGGTATCCTTCAGCCAGATACCGGTTGGCCAAATCCAGGGATTGAAGGATTAGGTATGAGGGACTGGTAGAGCCAAACAGGGCCATAGCGTTCTGGGCCCTGGCTTTAAAAACCGCCGGAGCATTTCGGCTGATATGCAGGTAAGCCCCTCCGGTAAGCACCGGCAAGGTCTTATGGGCGCTGTCGCAGCAGATGTCTGCCCCTAGGTCCATAGGGTGGCATGAGGGGGAAAGGAAACGGGTATACGCGCCGTGAGCATTGTCTACCAGCAGAGGGACGCCCCATTTTCTAGCGATTTTGCCTAAGCTAAGAAGGTCCACTGTATTTCCCAAGTAATCGGGATTGGTAATGTACACC
>CAJUSM010000013.1 GCA_910588935.1 uncultured Oscillospiraceae bacterium | reverse complement strand
ACGAAACTTTTCCCATTTTCTCACGGCATCTGAGAGCCGCGGTTTCTCTTCTCTTGCTTACCTTTATCTCCTCGTTTGCACACTCCCTATCTCCCTTTTCTCCTTGACAAGCTCCCGCTCTGGGGGCTATAATTTATAAAAGGGGCTATGGGCCCGGAAAGGACTGACACTATGGGCGACTCTACCTGCCAACTGCTGGACGCCCTTTTGGCTATCGCCCAAAAGGCCGGTATTCCCCCCAGCGTTTACGCTATAGAGGAATGCGCCGAACTCACCCAGGCCCTGATGAAGGATCGCCGAGGTAAGGGAGATCCAGAAAAAATCATTGACGAGGCCTGTGATGTATTGAACACCGTGGGCATTCTCCTGCGCCAATACGGCGTATCTCAGGAAGAGGCGGAGGAACGGATGCAGGCCAAATGCCGCCGGGCTGTAGAGCGCTGGGAAAAGGGCCGGCAGGTCTAAAAAACGAAAAAGGATGATGCAAATGCGGGAAAAAGCCTTAGCGCTTTTAAAAGAATACAACCAAAACGAGGCCTTGGTACGCCATGGCCTGCAGGTAGAGGCCATTATGCGCCACTACGCCGCTCAGGCTGGGGAAGATGTGGAGTACTGGGGCTGCGTGGGCCTGCTCCACGATGTGGATTACGAAAAATTCCCGGAGCAGCACTGCAAAAAGGCGGTAGAAATTCTCAAAGAAAACGATTATGACGACGCCTTTATCCACGCGGTGGTCAGCCACGGCTTTGGCTTAGTGTGCGATGTGGAGCCGGAGCTTTACATGGAAAAAGTGCTCTTCACCATTGATGAACTCAGCGGCCTGATTAACGCCGCCGCGATTATGCGCCCCTCCAAATCGGTAATGGACCTGGAAGTGAAGAGCGTGAAGAAAAAATTTAAAGACAAGCGCTTTGCCGCTGGCGTGGATAGGCAGGTCATCCTGGATGGCTGCCAGCGCCTGGGCGTAGAGCTGGACCAGGTTATTGAGACGTGCATTGTGGGAATGCGGGCGAATCACGAGGAGATTGGCCTGTGAGGGGGGGAACAAGCTATGCCGAGTGACAGCCGCTTTGCCGTGCTTATTGATGCAGATAATGTTAGCGTTCGCTATATTAAACTGATTATGGACGAAATATCTAAAGACGGCATTGCCACCTACAAGCGAATTTATGGCGACTGGACAAATCCCGCCCTTATCTCCTGGAAATCCGCGCTGCTTGACAACTCTGTACTGCCTATTCAGCAGTACAGCTACACCACAGGCAAAAACTCCACCGACTCCGCCATGATCATAGACGCCATGGACATTCTCTATTCCGGCCAAGTGGAGGGCTTCTGCCTGGTGTCCTCAGACAGCGATTTTACCCGGTTGGCTGCTCGGCTGCGGGAATCTGGCATGACCGTAATTGGAATGGGAGAGAGCAAAACCCCCAACTCCTTTATTGCCGCCTGCAACAAATTCAAATATCTGGACATCCTCTCTGCCGCGGATGACGAGGAGCCAGAGGAACCGCCCAAGGCCGACCTGACCAAGAAAGCCCCAACCCAGAAAGAGAAAAAATCCTCCAAAAAGACCCCTTCCAAGCAGGCCAAAGTCAAGGAAGAGCCCCAGGAGGAGCCAAAAACCAGCCTGCGCACCATCCGCCGGGCTTTGCGCACCATTGTGCGGGAAAACTCAGATGAGGACAACTGGATTTTTATTGGCAAGGTGGGGAACCTGCTGGGCAAGCGGTATCCAGACTTCGATGTGCGGAACTTCGGTTTCTCCAAGCTCACCCCATTTTTGGACTCCCTAGACATGTTTGAGATCAAGTCTCAGCGCAAAGAAGGGGGCTCTCCTCAAATGTATGTGCGGCTGAAAGGGTAGCAAAAAGCGCAAACGGAAAAATGCCAGGTTTCAACTTAATTGGAATAAAAAAATCGGGATGTAATCCCGACATCCCTTGACCAGAACGGAGTGGCTTTCTGCCAAACTCCTCAGGTCAAGGGCGTGTCGAGACTGCGTCCCGAATTTTTGTTATAATCCGCGCGAGGCTGGAAACACCGCAGCCTTTCGAGCCCTGGCATCTTCTGGTGAACTGCCGCGCCTACTCCAGCAGGGCCTCAAATGCCATGCGTAAGCTGCCATCCTCCACCCGAATGGTCCCCCGGTGTGTTAAGCCATTTTTCGCCATCACCCGCTGCATGGACTGGTTATCTGGATGGGTGTCTCCCCGCAGGATTTTTATCCCCCGGGCCCGTGCCTGGCGTTTCAGCTCCTCAAAAAACATGCCTGCCGCGCCCCGGCCCTTGGCCTCCTCCGCCACGGCCACACGGTGGAGGTAACAGTACTCTCCTACCCCCTGCCAGCCGCCGTCCCAGATCTCGTTGTAGGTGGGTTCATGGCCAAAGCCCAAACAGGCTGTAGCAATTACCTTGCCCTTATCCTCCAGCACATAGCCTGTACCGGCAGCAATATCGGTTTTAGCATCCTCTCCATTTGGGTAGTCCTCTTGCCACTGGTCCACTCCAGCGGCTCTCAGGGCCCTTCTGGCCTGGGCGTACAGTCCGACGATGGCTGGAATATCCCCCTCTTCCGCTTTGCGTATTTCCATTTAGATTACCTCTACCTTTAGCTCTCCCTCTGCAGCGTGGACAAATATGCCGGTAACGGCCCCTTCGCCCCGCTCCACAATTAGGGAGGCAATTTTATCCTCTACCTGCCGGCGGATATTGTTCCGTAAATCCCTAGCCCCGCTCTTTCCATGAAACGACTTTTCCGCCAACAGGGCGCAGGCGTCCTCATCGTAACGAAGGGAAATGTCTTTTTCCTGCAGGGAATCCATATATTCGTCCAGCATCAGCCCGGCAATTCGCTGGTAGTCCCCTTGGTCCAAAGGCCGGAAAATAACCACCTCATCAATACGGCTGAGAAATTCTGGCCGCAGAAACTCGCTTAAAGCCTTTGTTGCCTTCTCTTTGCTAAGATCCTGGGCGGTTTTGGCAAAGCCCAGGGCCCCGTCCCGGCGTTCACTCCCCGCGTTGGAAGTCATCACAATTACTGTATGCTCAAAGTTCACGGTCCGGCCATGGGCGTCTGTAATCCGCCCATCATCCAGAATCTGGAGCAAAATATTCAGCACATCTGGGTGGGCCTTTTCAATCTCATCGAAAAGCAGCACAGAGTAGGGCCTGCGGCGCACCTTTTCTGTAAGCTGCCCGGCCTCGTCGTAGCCAATATACCCAGGAGGCGAGCCGGTGATTTTGGAGACAGAATGTTTCTCCATAAATTCCGACATATCCAGCCTGATCAAGGTTTCCGGTGTGTCGAACAGCTCTTTAGAAAGCACCCGTACCAGCTCGGTTTTTCCGGTGCCTGTAGGCCCTACAAAGATAAAGGAAGCAGGCCTGCGCCTGGGGCTAATCTGCACCCGGCTTCTCCGCACAGCAGCGGCCACAGCCTGCACTGCCTCGTCTTGGCCTACAATCCGCTTCTTCAGCACATCTTCTAGGCCGGCCAGCTTCTGCAGGTCGTTTGCCTCAATTTTCGCGGCAGGTATCCCTGTCCACAGCTCAATTACATAGGCCAGGTCCTCCTCTTCTACAGAGGAGAAAATCCCCTCGCCCCGCAAACGGTCCAGGCCCTCCTCCAGGGGGGCAATACGGTAGTGGGTTTTCGCCAGCTCCTCATAGTCCACTCCAGGGCCCATAGGATTAGAAAGATCCTGCTCCCGCACCCTCTCCCGGTTTAGGTTTATCTCCATCTCGTCGTACTCTTCCAGGCGTTTATTCCGCAAAGCGGCGCAGGCGCAGGCTTCGTCCAGCAGGTCAATGGCTTTATCCGGCAGATAGCGGTCATTGATATAGCGCTCGGCCAGCACCACAATCCGTCTGGCAATCTGGGGAGAGACCTTCACCCGGTGGTAGCCCTCGTAGTACGTTTTAATGCCCATAATCACATTTACCGCTTCCTCTAAAGAGGGCTCGCTAACTGTAACAGGCTGAAAGCGCCTTTCCAGCGCCGCGTCCTTTTCAATATACTTTCTGTACTCGTTAAAGGTTGTGGCGCCAATTACCTGAATCTCTCCCCGAGACAAAGCGGGCTTTAAGATATTGGCGGCGTTCATACTGCCTTCCGCGTCTCCGGTTCCCACCAGGTTGTGTACCTCGTCAATAAAAAGGATTACATTTCCGTCGGCTTTCACCTCATCCACCAAGCCTTTAATCCGGCTTTCAAACTGTCCCCGAAACTGCGTGCCTGCCACCAAGGCAGTAAGGTCCAGCAGCTGAATCTCTTTATCCCGGAGCTTGGCAGGTACATTGCCCTGGGCAATGCGCAGGGCAAGCCCTTCGGCCACGGCAGTTTTTCCCACGCCTGGCTCTCCAATTAGGCAGGGATTGTTCTTTGTTCGGCGAGAGAGGATTTGTACCACCCGCTGAATCTCCTTTTCCCGGCCAACAATTTGGTCCAGCTCGCCCCGGCGGGCCCGGCCGGTGAGGTCTGTGCAGTAATTTTGAATATGCTTGCGCTTCTTCTTGTGGTGGGATTCCCGGCGGTCCCGTACCCCAGAGGTTCCGTAGCCCCTATTGTCCCCAGGGTTTCCGCCCAGCATCATATCGGTGGGCAAGGTGGCTGCTCCTCCTGGGGAAAAGATATCGTCCTCATCCTCTCCGGCCTCCTGGGCATCCATGCGCATCATCTGGGTCATCTGCTCGGTGGCCTCCTGAAACTCCTCTTCTGTCATACCAGTTTGTTGTTTCAAGGTATTCATCATGTTATCCATCAGGTCGTTCACAGGCTGAATGCCTAAATCCTTGGCACAGACAAAGCAATAGCCCTTGATATCCTTGCTGTCTGCCGACTGAGAGACAAATACCGTTGCCGGCCTCTTGTGGCATCTTGTGCAGAGCATCATCATATCCGTATCCTTTCTCCAAAAGCCTCAAAAAATAGCAAAAAAAGGGGGTCAAGAGCCTGGCCTGGGCTGCACGCCGCTCTTTACACCCCCACTATACCACATATTCCACCTGGAATGGTTAATAGCCTTTTAACATTTCGGTATTTCCAGTATTTCCCGACTGTCAGCTGTCTTCCCCGCTGTCTTCCCGAAGGATGGTTAGGAATATCTGAAAGTATCTTACCGCCGCATAGGCCATCATTATGCCTGTAAGCCCCAGCATTATAAAAGCCGCCATCTGGAAAGTAGCAGGCTGTACCAGCTCCAGCCCGTTCAGGGTCACAATTGTTCCCACAGATACATAAAACATTACCGTTGCCACCTTGCCATACCACTTGGCGGCACAGGGCCGCTTATGCTTTTTCAGCAGCACCACCGCGCAGCCAAGCATTAGCAGCTCTTTTAAAATGAACAGCCCCAGCAGCAGCCGGATGGCTGGAAAACGGATGGCCACACACATGGCCACTACCCCTTGGGTAAGTTTATCCGCAAAAGGGTCCAGTATTTTGCCCAAATCCGTAATCTGGTTAAAGCGCCTGGCAACAAAGCCGTCCAGCATATCTGTAAGCCCAGACAGCAGCAGCAGGACAACCGCCACGACCAGCTGCCCCTGCAGGTACATCACGGCAAAAAAGGGGACCAAGACAATCCGCAGCGCGGACATTATATTTGGTATGGTAAATATCCGGTCTGGCCCCGTAAGAGAGGCCTTTTTAACGGCTTCTTTCTTTTTGCTCCCTACAGCCTCGCCCCAGGCAGCGCCTTCTTTTTTCTCTTTCTTTTTCATTTCTATTTCCAATCCCCTGGCATGTTTCACCCGGGTTTCCACGGCTTCCCTATCCATAAATTTTTCCGTTCGGCCTTTTCGGGTTTCTCCCCTAGCCGAATATTCCCTTCAGCGGGTTCATGTTTACAAAAATCCCCGCGATTACCGAGCTGTCCAACGCGCTGTCAATCTGGTATTGGGTGCCGCTGTCCAGCATAGGCGTAAACACCAAGAGTCCGGCGATGATAACCCAAATACTGACCAGGGCCAGCAAAAAGCCGAAAACGCCTCCCAGCAGGCCGTCTACCTGGCTGAGAACAGGCAGGCGCAGCATATGCCCTACCATAGAGGCCAGTATCCGCACTAGGGTCATAAACAAGAAAAAGAGCACAATAACTGCCAGCACCTTCAAAAAGCTGACAAATACCGGCGCCAGGTAATCGGTAATCATACCGGCAGCCTGGCTGCTTTGGGCGGTAATGCCGCCGCTGATGGTGGCGGCGGTGACGCCCGCTTCCTCCAAGGCCCGAACAATAAAATCCGGCAGCTGGGTCAATATCTGCTCCGCTGCCTGGCCGGCGTTTTCTGCCCCCAGGCCCTGGAGGGATGTGTTGATCTTTTCCACCATAGCCTCTCGGAACATTGTGTCAAACAGCCATTTTGCCAGCATTCCTCCCAGAACGGAAGAGAGGCATACCGCGATAATAGACCCTAAGAAATGCACAATTGATTTTACAAAGCCTCTTCGTATGCCCACCATCACGCACACCAGGCAAATTGCAACAATAATTCCATCTAAAACGTAACCCATGGGCATCTCCTCCACTCCGCTTATCAGCCGGCAGCAACCGGGCCGGACGGCTGTTCCCTATTGTAGCACATTTTTTTCAGTTTCACAAGGGGAAACGCCTTACAGTTCTCTTTCATTCTGCCAGAAAACGGTCTGGATGCAGGTTAAAAGCCGCCTAGCCGACCTCCGCTGTGCGTACTTCGCTAATGCCCAGCACAAACGCCTTGCGCTCGCTGGCCAGGGCCAGGCTTTTGGCGTCTGCCCCCGCCTCTGCCCGGCCCAGCTCCATGCCGGTGTGGTAATCGCAAAAAACAATTTCCCCTGCTGCCAGCAGGCCTGCCGTGCCTCCGGAAACCGAGATGGCTTCTATCCGCTTACCCATTTCCACCCGCACGGGGTTTTGCTCCCCAAATGCCTCCCCGCCGTTAAAAACCAGCAAGGTGCTGGGGCCCACATGCTCGTAAGCTGAAATGGAGAGGAACGCCCGGCCCGCGTCTAGGCAGCAGGCTGTCAGCTGCCTGCCCTGGTAGTCGTATTCCTGAAACTGATAGTCAGCGGATTTTCCCGAAACCAGCGCCGCGTCCCCTACGCCATAAATCACCCCGTTTTCTCCCCAGTAAGCGGCTATCAGCAGGTTACCCCTGGTTTCGAAGCTGGCCACCGGCTCTGTATTGGAAAAGTCGAAAATAATCAATTGGGATACCATCTCTCCCTTTTCACCGCGCACCGTGCACACTGCCCCATAGGTTCCATCATAGTTCATCGCTAGGGCGGTTATGTAGTCATTGGCAAAGGGGTATTCGTACTGCAGGCTCCCATCTGGCATATATACCTCCAGCTTAGAGGCCCCATAGCTGCCCTCCAGGCCCAGGGCATATTTCCCGTTGGCAGAAACACAGCCAGTAATAATATCCCGCTCCGCCACTTTATCCACTATTGTTTTCGTGCCAGAAAGCACCATGTACCCCGTGCTGCCGCTGTTGTACAGCAGGTATTTTCCCCCTGCGCCCCGAAGCACAGGCTGGTTTAGATCATGGCGGACTGAAAGTTCCTCCTTCCCCTCCCCGCTGACGATTGTTAAGGCCGTGTTGCTCAGCAGAACCGCCGAGCCCCCTGAGGTAAGAAAGTTGGACTCCGCCACGTTGGAGCCGGTAATCTGTACCGGGAACCCATCTCCGCTTTCAGAGCCCAGCACCTGAAGCCTTGCCCACTCCTTCATGTTGTCCCAAGTTAAGTACTCCCGGTTCACCCACAAACCCAGGCCCACAATAACCCCCACCAGCACCAAGCAGGCGATATATACCCCACGGGGCACAGAACTGGACAGCCGGCGCTTTTTTTCTTCTGGGGCATGCTCCTCTTCTGCCTGTTCTTCCTCATACTCATACGCGGCCTGCAGGTTCTCCTTTTCTGCCTTTTGCTCCTCCTGTTTTTGCCGGTATTTTGACAAATCTATAATTTTGGTTTCCTGGCCTTTGCTGTGTTTTGCCATATATATCCCCTTCTTTCCTACAGGGCTTAATAGAACACCCGGTTCAGGTACAGCCCCCAGGCTGGGGCAGTGGGACCGGCAGCCCGCCGGTCTCTGGCCTCAATGATCTTTGGAATATCCTGGGGCGCCAGCTTGCCCTGCTGGATGTGCAGCAGGGTGCCAGCCATAATCCTGACCATATTGTATAAAAAACCGTTGGCAGCCACAGTGAACACCACCAGCTCTCCCCGGCGCTCCACCTTCGCCTGTGTCACGGCCCGCACCAGGTCCCCCTTTTCCCGCCGGTCCAAGGTGCAGAAGGAGGTAAAGTCATGGCTGCCCAAAAAGCCTTTCGCCCCCTGGTCCAGCAGTTTCTCATCAATTGGGTACCAGTAGTGCAGGGCACGGCCCCGAAGGAACGGGTTTCGAATGGGAGAATTCCAGATTTCATAGCAATACTCCTTGCCCTTGCAGCTGTATCTGGCGTGAAAATCCTCTGCCGCCTCCCGGCAGGATTTTACCACGATATCCTCTGGCAGCCAGTGGTTTAAAGCGGCCACCAGCCGCTGGGGGGGGATGGCTGACTCTGTTTTCAAGCTGACGCAGAACTCCCGGGCATGAACGCCAGTATCGGTGCGGGAACAGGCCTTCAGCTCCTCCCGCAGGCCCGTTACTTGAAAAAGGGCAGACTGGAAAGCCGCCTGCACTGTTACAGCATTCTCCTGGATCTGCCAGCCGTGGTAGTGGGAGCCGTCATAAGCAATGGTCAGCAGCAAATTTTTCACACGGGGCCTCCTTTTTTCAGCTCTGGGGAAAATCAGCTTTCCGCCAGCAGCATTTTCATCTGTTTATAGTAATCCTCCGCCAGCTCTTCCCTGTGGGCGCCATCCTCTTCCCAGCCTTGGAGATAGGGCGGCTTGGTTTCCTCCACCCCGGTTTCCCCTTGCAACCCTCGGGGGCCGCCAAAAGGAAAGGCTGCACAGTATGGCCCTGCTGGCTCTTTCTATATGTTGCATTTATCTCTTTTATCGCCTTTTCACAAATACCCCGCACATGTTTTCGCCCTGTTCCGTGAATGCCCTCCCGCAAACATCAGCAAAAATATCCTGAAGCACAAAATGCCGCCGCTCCACTTCCCTAACGAAGCTCTCCCTGGTGTAAACCTGATTCCAAATGTTGAAGTGCTCCCAATTCTTTTCTGTGATGACCAGATACTGCTCCAGGGTGTTGTCCGTTTCACTGTAATACTGGCTCCTCTGAATTACCACATACGGCTCCGGCGACCAAAAGCCGCCTGCTTCATACTGCACGCTCTGCGTTCCCTGAAAGGTGTTTCGATATGGCTGATGCAGCACGTCTAAAATGAGCAGGCCATCTTTTTTCAGCGCCCTGTGAATTTTTGCCAGCAGAACACCTCGGTCTTTGGGGGAAAGCACGCCAAAGTCGCAATAGATTAGTATGGCTATATCAAATAAATTCTCATAGTTCATTTCCAAGTAGTTCTGGTAACGATACGCAATATCCCGCGCATAGGCAATAGAGCGCTTTGAAAAGTCGAGCCCTGTCACAGAGAACCCCTTATCATACAGCAACTCCGAGTAGATGCCCGGCCCACATCCCAAGTCTAAAAGCTGCCTGCCCTTTGCATCTGGGCAGCACTGGCAGATCCACTCCGCCGATGTTTGAACTGTGGATATTTTTCAGGAAGCGCCGTCATGCTCCCCGTCAAAATGTGCCGCCAACATGCTCTTTGAAATATGTTCGTCATCCCAAAATGCTTTGGAGCTTTTTTCGTATAGCGGCGGCACTGTTTTAAAAAAGTCCAATATCCGTTGGTTCATTCTCTCCCGCTCCTTTCTAACCGGTTTTCTCCACCAAAGCGCCTAGAAACCCTCTCTCAGCTTGTCCTGCATATGGCGATCAACAGGCCGGCCCAGTTGTTTCGGTAACCGCACAGATTCCACCGGTCTTCCTCTTGGTCCAGAGCCTCAGAAATCTCCTCTCGGGTATAGTCTGTCAGCCTGATTAGGCTTTTCACCGGCAAGCGCCTTCTGGCTCTACCCAGCGGGCGTCCCGCCCATGCCCTCCGGCCCGGTTCCCATTCCCGAAACCAAGCGCGCGGCAGCTCCAAAACCTCCAGATAATCCTGTATATCGGGATAAGCTAGCCCCATTTTCTCCAGGTACAGCCCCGCTGCGGGCTCCTCCAGAGCCGCCGTTTTCAGCAAAAAGCATGTCCTTGCCACGTCATATTCCTTGGGGGCTCTGCACATATTTGCAAAGTCGACGATAACCAGTTTCTGCTCTGGGGTTAAGATGATATTATAGGGATGAAAATCCCCGTGGCATAATATGTTCCCTGAGGGCAGGCGGTTAATCCTGCCGGCCAAATCTCCGGCTGTTTCGCTCTTTTTCACCAAACCCAGCATCCACTAACACTCTTCCGGCGCCGGTTTCAAAAGTCTCGGCTGTTTTACCCTCCGCAATCTTTCTCCTTCCAACCTTCCACAGCACAACCCGCCTTTTATCTTACAATCGCCGGCGGGAACGCCGCATTCAAGGCAATAAACGCCCCCAGCGTTACCACGGCGCCAGCCAGCACCAGCCAGTCTGTTCCGCCAAAATGAAGGACCTTCATTTTGGTTCTCCCCTCGCCTCCATGGTAGCAACGGCTCTCCATGGCCGTGGCCAGGTCGAAGGCCCGGCGGAAGGCAGAGACAAACAGAGGGATAAGCACCGGGGCTAGGGCTTTAATCCGCTGGACTACCCCGCCGCTTTCCATATCCGCGCCCCGGGCCTTTTGGGCGCTCATAATTTTATCCGTTTCCTCCAGCAGCAGGGGCACAAACCGCAGGGCAATGGTCATCATCATGGCAAACTCATGTACCGGAGCCCCAAGCTTGGCCAAAGGCTTCAGCAGCCGCTCAATGGCGTCGGTAAGCTGGGTAGGCGAAGTGGTAAAGGTAAGCACAGAGCTGGCCAGAATGAGGACCACAATGCGAATAGTGACAAACAAGCTATTCAGCAGGCCGTTTTTTGTAATCTTAATCAGCCACCATTGCCAAATCGGCTCTCCTGTGCCGTAAAAGACATTCAGCGCCGCGGTAAAAACCACAATAAATAAAATTGGCTTTAAGCTTTTTAAATACAGTTTAAGAGGGATACGGGAAAGCAGGATGCCTGAAGCAACAAACAGAATCGCCGCCCCCAAGGAGAAAAAATTGCCGGCGGCAAAAATGAGCACAATGGCAAAAATGGTCAGGCAGATCTTCAGCCGGGGATCCGCCCGGTGCATTAGGGAATCCTTTGGGAAGTATTGGCCAAGGGTTATATCGGACAGCATGGTTTATCACCGCTTTCTTTGGGTTGGGTGGGATGGGAAAAATTTGAAAGTATGCTAAGCAAAGCATTTTCATTCAACCCGCCCGGGTATTTTTGCTTTTGGTCTGTAGGCTTCAGTTAGGTCTGGTACTGGTGGTTTTTGTGCCCTGGCGTTCTTTTAGGTATGGCAGCAGCTGCTTTAGGGCATCGTCCACGGTAAGGGTCGAGGGGTCCACCGGGCACCCCAGCTTTTTCAGCTCCCCCATAATTTTTGTAATTTGCGGCACCCGCAGGCCCATTTTTTCCAGCTCCTCCCCTTGGGAAAAAACCTCCTTGGTAGGGGCCAGCGCGGCCTTGTGCCCGTTGCTCATTACCAGCAGCCGGTCTGCCATACGGCCAACATCCTCCATACTGTGGGAAACCAGAAGCACCGTATTCCCCCGCTCCTTGTGGTACTGGCCAATCTGGGCCAGCAGCACGTCCCGGCCCTGAGGATCCAGCCCTGCTGTAGGCTCGTCCAGAACCAGTACCTCTGGGTCCATGGCAATAACGCCTGCAATAGCTGCCCGGCGCTTTTCGCCGCCAGAAAGCTCGAAGGGGGATTTTTCCAGCAGCTCTGGCTTAAGCCCGGTAAACTCCGCGGCCTCCAGCGCCCGGTCTCTGGCCCTCTTCTCGTCCAGCCCCATATTCTTTGGCCCAAACATAATATCTTTTAGCACGGTCTCTTCAAAAAGCTGGTACTCTGGATACTGGAATACCATGCCCACCCGGAACCGCACCGCCCGGATTTTTTTTGGCTCCTGCCATATATCCTTCCCCTCCAGCAGCACCTGGCCGGCGGTTGGGCGGATTAGGCCGTTGAGCATTTGGATTAAGGTGGACTTGCCGCTGCCTGTGTGGCCGATGACCCCAATGAGCTCCCCTTTCTCAATGGAAAGGGACACATTCTCCACTGCCACCTTTTCAAAAGGGGTACCTGTGCCATATTTATATGTTAAATTTTTAGTTTCCAAAATTGGCATGATCATTGTCTCCTAACCTTTGGAACAGCATTTTACAGTTCAGCGAATGGAAGGAAAACCTCTCAATCGCTGGGGGGTAATAGCAGCCCTACAATTTCTTTGCAAACGCCACATTATTCTCCAGCTTGTAAAACCCCAGCCTTTGGTAAAAGCCATAGGCTGGCACATCGTTGTCCGTCAGCAGGAAAATATAGGTTAAGCCTAACGCTCTGCAGGCCTTTTCCATTTCCTGTACAAACAGCCTGCCTAAGCCCTTGCCCTGCTTTTCCCTGCTTATGCAAAGTTCGTCCACACAATATTCTGTACCAGTATACCAGTGTTTCGTATGTCCCATTGCCACCCCTACCAGCTCTTCCCCCTGGTACAGCCCAAAGGTCAGGGAATTGCTTTGGCCGGTTAAGTCCTGAATATACAGCTCCAGCCGCTGTTCATCCGACCAGTCATCGTTCCAGGGGTCCTGGGTAAACACGCTGGCAAACAGCGCCTTTACAGCTGCGAAGGCCTCCCGGCCCAGTGTCTTTAATTGATATTCCATACGTTTCTCCCCAATCTACCGAGGAGCCGCAGGCGCGGGTTCCCCTCTCATTTGCTCAGCCTTTCCTTCATCTTATAAAGCAGCTCTCTTCCGGCCAAAATCGCCAAATAGAGAATCAGAACATCGGCCAGCAGGCCCAGAAGGTTGATGTGCATAGAGCCAGCGGGATTTATTCCCAGCTTTCCCTGATATACCGTGAGGAACCGAATGGGAAACCCTGTCTGGTACTGGAAACCGTCTATTTTCCCAAAAGGCAAAAGGTAACATAGAGCCAGTTCCAGCCAAAAGGCCGCGTTCCAAATTTTGTAAATTCTCCAGTGAATCCTTTTCATTTCTGCCTCCTGGAAAAATTTGAGAAAACAGAATCAGCCGGCAGGGCAAACCGGACTGGGTAAGCTTTCTCCGCGCAGTCTGGTCATTATCCTTTGATAGGTGTCCTTCCAGCTTCTTCCAGGGTTCCTCAATATCATATATTCTATCTCCAGATTTTGCAATATCTCAATTTCTCTGGCCTGCCGTTCTTCAAGGGCGGCAATATAGCCCTCAAAGCCCTTAAGCCCCTTTTCTTTTCCATACCCGCCCCAGCAATGGTATTCAATTACCTCCTGAAGCCATGCTGTGCCACGCTTTGGAATCTCCTTTTCCACCGCTCCCCTTACGTCGTCATTTTTCAGGTAGACTACAAATGGGTCCAAGGGGCGGATAATCCGGCAAATTTCCCCTATATACTCAGCCGATTTCCGGCTGTCGAACCCAAAACGCATCATGGTCTCGCACATTGGATTTTGCAGCAGGACGGAATTGAAAACATATCCTTCTCCCGGCTCCACGCTCTCCGCAAATGACCGCCATTGATCCAGCATAACAGGCTTTTCGATTTCCCATGGCAGAAAATCGTAGATTTTATAGTTTAAAAGCTTCTCAAACAGTTCTCCCTCAAATTGGTCTAGCGGAATGATATAGCCTCCGGATTTTTGAAGAGAATGAGCCATGAGAAGCCCTTGCTCCTCTTCCAAAAAGCTGCCCAGCTCTTCTCTTGAAAGGAATGCCTGAAATTCGTAATCTACCGGATGGACGCCGCTGTTCTCATCAAAGCATTTCATGCCCAGCTGTTCCCCAATATATTTTCCGGTTGTGCTTTTGCCCGAGCAAGGCAGGCCCTCTACAACAATAAGCTTTCTCACGCCAACCACCTAGCCATGTGTTTCTGTATCAAAAAACCAAGCTTCTTTTTTTACAGCAGCCCGCGGAACAGCGCCAGGCATTCCTCTACAGAAAGGGGCATTTCCGGGAGCTTCACTCCAGCCGCTTTCAGCCTGTAAACCAGCTCTGTGGCCTGGGGCACATCTAATCCGTGGCGCTTCAGCCGCTCTACATCGCTGAACACCCGCCGGGGGGCGCCGTCGGTAAGAATTTGCCCGCTGTCCATCACTACCACCCGGTCTGCCTGTACCGCCTCATCCATATAGTGGGTAATTAGCACAATGGTAATTCCCTTGTCCCTATTCAGCCGGCGGATGGTCTCCATAACCTCTTCCCTGCCCTGAGGATCCAGCATGGCGGTAGGCTCGTCCAGCACAATACAGCTGGTCTCCATGGCAATAATGCCGGCAATGGCCACCCGCTGTTTCTGTCCCCCGGAAAGCTTGTGGGGGGCATGGCTGCGATAGGCATACATATCCACAGCCTGCAGGGCCTGATCTACCCGGCGGCGGATCTCCTGGGGGGGCACACCCAAATTTTCCGGGCCAAAGGCTACGTCCTCCTCCACAATACCAGCTACCAGCTGGTTATCCGGGTTCTGCTGCACCAGGCCTACCCGGCGGCGCACATCCAACTGCCGGGCCTCGTTTTGGGTGTCAATTCCGTCAACAAGCACCTGTCCCTGGGCAGGCAAAAACATCCCGTTAAAAAGCTTGGCTAAAGTGGACTTTCCGCAGCCATTGTGGCCCAGCAGAGCTACAAATTCCCCTGCCTCAATCTGCAGGCTTACCCCATGCAGCACCTCCTTTGGCCCCGCCTCCTCTGTGTCATAGCAAAACCTCACGTTCCGGGCCTCAATAAACGCCAACCCAACCGCCTCCGTTCCTTTTTAAAGCTTTCTGCCCTGGTCCCATTTCATAGGGCCAAGGCTCAGTATCGAATAATAAAGTAGATAACATAGGCCCAGCTTAACAGCCCATGAAAGATTGCCCAGCCAATGGAATGCCAGGTGGTATAGCTGATCACCATAGCCAGCGCGCTGCCAAAGCTAATGCCTGCCTTCACACTTTTCGCGCCGATCCCTGATGAACGGTTTTTTGATGAATCAGGCCCTGCTTCGCCGGATATTTCCTGCCTGTCCTTCTCCATTTCCAGTCCTCCTGTTCTTTTTACTTCGGCCTCTTCCCCAGCTTTTTCCACCAGGTATAACAGCCTGTAACCAAAAAATCCACAAACATAATTAGGTACATGGGCATTAGCTGCACATGGGCAGGCTGAACCGCCGCCCGGTCTACCGCTGCAAAAAACAGGGCGCAGGTTAGCGCTGCCAGCAAAAACCACACCATCGCAGGCAGATTTTGGGGCGTTCCATCTTCGTGCTCCTTGCCCATGGTTCGAATAAACAGCCCGCCCATTACTGTAAGGCCAATGACTGCCCAGGCTACATATTGCGTCAGCTTGCCTCCGCACCACATCCACTCATATATCATAGAGACTGCCCAGGCCACGCCTGCCGCCAGATAGGTCCATTTTACCAAGCTCAGCCCTCCCTTGCCCAAATTGCTGTGCTGCCGCAGGGCAGGCTCATTCCAGTAGCGGTCACCTTCAGGCCGATTTCTTCCGCGCTCACCCGCCCTTTCAGGCGCCTTTGCAGCATAAGATTCAGCAGGTATTCCATTACCGCTGGAGAAAGCCCTGTGGTGTAGGAATTCAACAGAAAGAACAAGGGCTCCTCTGAAAGAATAGGCAGGCAGAGCTTCACCAGCCCATAGAGCTGTTCTTCCAATTTCCACACCTCGCCCCCCGGCCCCCGGCCATAAGAAGGGGGATCCATAATGATGGCATCGTATCGGTTTCCCCGGCGCTGCTCTCGCTGCACAAACTTTACGCAATCATCCACCAGCCACCGCACCGGCCTGTCGCCCAGCCCCGAGGCAGCTGCGTTTTCCTTTGCCCACTGGACCATACCTTTGGCCGCGTCCACATGGGTTACCGCGGCTCCTGCCTTTAGGCAGGCCAAAGTGGCGGCCCCGGTGTAGCCAAACAGGTTCAGTACCTTCACAGGCCTGGCCGAGGCTTCTATTTTCTGTATAGCCCAAGCCCAGTTTACCGCCTGCTCTGGAAAAAGCCCGGTATGCTTAAAGCCCATGGGCTTTAGCCGGAAACTGAGCCCTTGCCAGCCAATCTGCCAAACCTCTGGCATTTTCCGGCAGGCCTCCCAGTGGCCGCCTCCCTTATTGGAGCGGTGGTACCTAGCGTGGGCCTTTTGCCAGCGGGGATCCCTTTTCTCCCCTTGCCATATAATCTGGGGATCAGGCCGGATGAGAAGAATATCCCCCCAGCGCTCCAGGCGCTCGCCACCGGCGGCATCAAGCAGTTCATAGTCTTGCCATTCCGCTGTTCTCATACTTACCTTTCCTTTATCAATAATCTCTCCCCCAGCTTGTCCGGCGGGAAGAACTCCCAGAGCTCTGCCCGCTCCAATCTTCCTGTAAACCGCTGGAAGCGCTCCCCCAGGACCTCCATCCCGATAAGAGCGTTCTCCCGCTGATCTATGAGCATGGTGGTGTGGGCGGTCCAGCCGGGCTCCTCCCCAAAATGCTCCTTCAAGGCCAGCAGCTCCCGGTTTACGTCCGGGGCCAGGAACAGCACCTCCTGGCCCTCAAACAGGCCCATATGGTTGAAGAAGAGCTCTACAGGCCCCATACTGAGCTCCCGGAGCTTTTCCTCCAATTTCTCCCGGCGGTCCGTGGAGAAGGTACCCAAAGTCACATGAAAGGGAATGCCCATCGTCTGCCGCCCGGTGAAGCCCCGGGCCAGAATGGCCCCCTGATACTCTGCCAGCCGCTTCTGGGTTTCTCCATCGAAAACACCCAAAGCACACAAAAATTTATCCATACTCGCCACCCTTCACTTTTCCGCAGCCGCAAAAAGATTGTCCTTGCCCATTCCAAGCACATAGGGATTTTGGTCAAACTCATAGCAAAAATCCAGAAAATCCCGGCGCTGCTGAGAATCCGCCATAATTTTCCGCAGAATCTCCCTAGGCAGGGTTCTGGCATAAGCGCCCGGGCCGCTCATTCGAATCTTCCGCAGCCCGAAACTCTCCAAAATCCCCTGCAGCTCATCCGGCAAAAAAGTATATGTGATGCACCAGGGCACACCGCCCTGGTCGTACTCGTCCATCTCGGCCTGGCCTCCCATCAGCCCCTGGGCCAGCAGCTCCCGGGCTACGGCCAGGTTAAACCGAAAATTCGCTGTCAGGGCATCCTTATGCTCCAAAAGCCACCGAGCAAAGGGATCCGTACAGTTTTCCTCTAGAATAAATGGGAGCTTTTGCAGGGGGTTGGCCAGGTATGGCAAAGAGCCCAGCCGGGAGGAAACACTAAGCAGCAGCCTCCTTTTGCAGATACGGGCCAACCCCCCGATTACCTGCTCTTGGTTGGGGTAGGTGTAGGACAGCGGCGCGTCGAAGGACAACACCAGATCAAATTGCCCGTCCCGGTAGGCGCTTAAGTCTTCCAAAGCCCCCTGGACAAACTCTATTCTATCCGCTACGCCGGCCTGTTCGGCCAGCTCTTGGGCCTTGTCCAGCATTGGCCGGGAAATATCAAAATGGGTAACCCGACAGCCCCGCTTTGCCAGCAGAATGGAGAACCGGCCGCAGCCCGCCCCGCCATCAAATACTGTCTCCACCCCATCTAGGGCAGCCAATACCTGGCGCTCCAGGTGATCCTTCTGCACGATATCGTCAATAAATGTCTCCTCCCGGCGGCTTTCCAGCTCGCCCTTGTCCGGCTGGTTCCACTGGCGCCGGGAGATTTTTTGGCTGTAGCTCACATCCATATTTCCACTTCCCTTTTAACGTATAAACAAGAAACCAACGCTTTCCTTACAGGCATCGAAAGCTCCGCAAAAAAGCAGCCCAGCCTTTCCAGGCCCCGGGCCCCAGGGGCGAACTCCCTGGCAGAGTCAGCATCCTGAGGTCTTGCCCTTAAACTCCTGAAAGAGGGAGCGGTTACAAGAAGCGCTCCTCCAGCCCCCATGGAACCACCGCGCCCTGCGTCCCGGCAAAACCGCCCCCAGCCGCGGCGCGATTGCCTCTGAATGAAATAATTTGGAAACTATGGGCGCAAATTTGTCCTTATCCCCCGCTTTTTAGCACAGCTCCTCCCGGATTACCTTTTCCACGCTCTTGGCCAGCTCTTGGATCTGGGCCTCGTCCCGGCCCTCCACCATCACCCGCAGCAGGGGTTCGGTGCCGCTGGGCCGCACAATTACCCGGCCCTCGCTGCCAAGAATCCCACCAACCCGGTCGATTTCCTGGCGCACCCGCTGGTCGGTATAAAAGGCCAGCTTGCCCTCCGGGGAAACCTTAATATTTACCATGGTTTGGGGATAGCGCTGCATGGCTGTGGCCAGAGAAGAGAGCTTTGCCTCCCGCCGCCTAAGCAGGCTGAGCAGCTGGCAGGCGGTAAGCTGGCCGTCGCCGGTGGTGGCAAAATCCCGGAAAATCACATGGCCGCTTTGCTCGCCGCCAAAGCTGTAGCCCTCCAGGCGCATTTGCTCCAGCACATAGCGGTCGCCTACTTTAGTGGCTTCAAAGCGCATGCCGTTTTCCTCGCAGAACTTCTGGAAACCCAGGTTGGTCATAATGGTTCCCACCACTGTGCTTCTGTTCAGTTTCCCCCGGCTCTTCATATCCAAAGCGCAAATGGCCATGATAAAGTCACCGTCCACAAACTCGCCGGTTTCATCCACCATCAGGCACCGGTCCGCGTCCCCGTCAAAGGCCACGCCAGCATCCAGGTCGTGGGTTTTCACATACTCAATGAGTCCTTCCATGTGGGTAGAGCCGCAGTTGTCGTTCACGTTTATACCGTCAGGGCTCTGGTTCAGCATGGTAACCTGGGCCCCCAGTTCGGTAAACAGGGTCTCCGCTGTGGCGCTGGCCGAGCCGTTGGCACAATCAATGGCAATTTTCATGCCATCCAAAGAAAAATGCACAGTGCTCTTTACATGGTCAATATAGTCCCGCACAGCGCTTTCTGCCCTGGTTACGGTGCCAATGCCATCGTCCTGGGGCAGCTGGCCAGAGATGTCTGTCTTACCCAGGATAATATCCTCAATCCGCTCCTCCAGATCGTCCGGCAGCTTAAAGCCGTCGCCAGAAAAGATCTTAATGCCGTTGTACTCAAAGGAGTTATGGGAGGCGGAAATCATAATGCCCGCGTCCGCCTTGTATTTTTCCACCAAATATGCCACTGCCGGGGTGGGAACCACGCCTAACGTGACCACGCTGGCTCCAATGCTGCACAGGCCGCCAGCCATGGCGCTCTCCAGCATATCGGAGGAGAGCCGGGTGTCCTTGCCTATGAGCACCCGGGGATGCCGGTTGGACTTATTTGTAAGCACCTGGGCGGCAGCACGGCCCAGCTGGGTAGCCAGCTCGCAGGTCAGGTCCTTGTTTGCAATTCCTCTAATTCCGTCTGTTCCAAAAAGTCTGCCCATAAAAAACACCTCGTTTGGTTATTTTTGTATTATAAATATGCTTATGCCTGAAAGCAAGGGCAAAATTCCCTGGCTCCGGCTATTATCTAGCCATATGAAAGTGGAGCCTCCCGTCCTTCTCGTCTATATAGGGCTGGCGGTCCTTCATATATTCATACTCCGGATACCTAGCCAGCGTGTTCCGCAGCATACAAAGAATCACCGGATGTATGGTTTTGTCTGTCTCGCTGTGCATTACACAGCTCTTATTTGTCAGCCAGTTCAGCATCTCGCCTTTGTATTTCTCTATTTCCGGCTGTGCCAGGGGAAAAGGCAGCTCTGACAAGCACAGCCAAAAGTACCATAGGCAAAACCAGGGGCGCTTTTTCTCCTCCCTATGCCGGTTGTAATTGTCAATTCTGCTGAGAATCCATTCACTATCTTCTGGCGCGGCAATGGCCAAAAACCGCAGCACCACCAGAGATACGTCGAAGCACTCCCCCACCCCGTCATCTGTATAGCCAAAACAGGTTCCCCGCAGCCGGTCCAGGGTTTTGGCCCGCATCTGCCTTACCTCTTCCCGGTTCGGGGCCAGCAGGCAGAGCAGCCGTAAGATCTCCAGCTCGTACATATTGGCGGAAAAAAGCTGGGTTTTGGGGACCTGGCCCAGCACGGTTTTCCATTTTTTCCCCTTGGGACCCGGGGGAATGTAAAAAATTGGGTACCGGGACGTCTCCCCTGGGGACCAGATATCGCCTCCGCCGTTTCTGCCCTCCAGCAACCGCTCCACCAGCTCCTTGCCCCTTTCCTCTGGCAGCGTTCCGTAGCGTATCAGCTCATGATTTCCCTGAATCATCCATTCGTGAAGATCCATAAATAACCCCGCTTTCCGGCCTTTGGCCTACAGGTTCCGCTTCTGCCCGCCCAGTGAAAACCAGGGAACAAAGCAGAACGTTTGTTTTCTCCATTATATCACTAGGCCAATTCCATGTCAAGAAAATCTGTTTGGGCAAAGGGCGGCGCCGCGTGGTTGTCCCCGCTGGAGGGCACACAGGCCCGCTTATTCTCCAGCCGGTTCTTCTCTACAATCCCCGTCAAAATTCTCACTCCATTTTCAGCTGAAGCTCTTCATCTACCCGCAGCCGCGGAGGCAAGGGAAGCCCCAAATGGGCGCAGGCTGCCGGGGTAACGCACCGCCCGCGAGGCGTCCGGGTTAAAAAGCCCACCTGCATAAGATAGGGCTCGTTTACGTCCTCAATGGTTACCGCCTCCTCGCCAATGGCCGCGGCCAGCGTTTCCAGGCCTACCGGACCACCGCCATAGTGTTTGATAATGGCTGTCAGCATATTCCTGTCGCTCTGGTCCAGTCCCAGCTCGTCAATCTCCATACGTTCCAAAGCGATTTGAGCAGTGTTCAAGGTAATTACCCCCCCGCTCATCACCTCGGCAAAGTCCCGCACCCGCTTGAGAAGCCGGTTGGCAATCCGGGGGGTACCCCGAGACCTGGAGGCCAGCTCAATGGCAGCATCGGCGGCAATTTCCGCGTGGAGGATTTGGGCGCTGCGCTGAACGATCAATCCCAGCTCTCGGGGGGAGTAGAGCTCCAGCCGGAGCACCACCCCAAACCGGTCCCGCAAAGGGGCCGAAAGCTGCCCGGCCCTGGTAGTGGCTCCCACTAGAGTAAACTTGGGCAAGGGCAGGTGGTAGGAGGCGGCCATCTGCCCTTTTCCTGTGATGATGTCCAAAGCAAAATCCTCCATGGCCGGGTACAGGATTTCCTCTACCGTGCGGGGCAGCCGGTGTACCTCATCGATAAACAGCACATCCCCAGGAGAGAGGTTGGTAAGCAGGGCTGCCAAATCCCCAGGCTTTTCAATAGCCGGCCCGCTGGTAATCCGCAGGTTTACCCCCAACTCGTTGGCCACAATCCCCGCCAGGGTGGTTTTGCCTAGGCCAGGCGGGCCGTAAAGCAACACATGGTCTAGCGTTTCCTTCCGGCTTTTTGCCGCCTCGATATAGATTTTCAGGTTCTCCTTTACCTTTTCCTGGCCAATGTATTCGGAAAAGCTTTTGGGGCGCAAGGGGTTCTCCACCTCCTTGTCCCCAGGGATATAGCCTGTATCTGTCAGGCGGTTTTCCAGATCCAGATCATCGGCCAGAAATTCGTCCCTTGCATCCCAGTCAATGCCATAGTCATTTCTGCCGCCGCTTTTTTCTATCATACCTTAGCCTCTCTTTTCCATTCGTTGTGCTCTTTGCCGGCCAAAACCTTCACCGAATCCATGCCAAGAATTGCTTTTCTGTCATCACGCCGCCCACTATGCCCCAAAGCCGTTTCTGGGCTTCTTTGGTACCCTCTGTTCCCGGGCAAAGCCTTTCCCAGTCCTCAGCCCCGGCATATCTCAGCTCAGACCAATTTTCATGCAGCCGCCGGCCGCTGCCAATGGCTGTGGCCAGCAGGTTTTCCAGTAAAAAGTTTAGCCCTGCCCGGAATTCCTTGGCCGGCTCTCTCCACTGACTTTTCAGGAACGCTGCCTCAGCGCCTGGGTTTTTCTGGATCAGCGTGTACACTGCCTCTGCCGAAAGGGGCAAAGGCTTGGGGCTGCGCAAGGCTTTCAGCAGCCTGTATGCTTGGGGGGAAAGATAGGCTGTGCGTTTCTGGAAGGACTTTGAGTAAAAGACCTGATGCCTGTCGATCAGTGACATGGCGTCCTGCCAAGTGCAGCCAATATCCTCCAGCGCCGGAAGCCAGGGATTTTGGTTACACAGAAGGATGCCGTTTTCCTTTAGCCACTCTTCCATCCGCCGGCTCCCGGCCTCGCCTTCCCTGGTGTTGTACATTCCCTAACCAATCCTTTCCCCAATTCTTCTGTACAGGTCCTCCACACAGGAAAGCTCTGGCGGAGGCGCCACATGCTCTGCCAGAACATTAGCGCCAAAGGGATGGATGAGCAGCCCCTCCAAACACAGCCTGGCCAGCTCATCCGGCTGATACTCGCCAAAATACCCCTGGAGCAGCACGGCATCAAAATTGAACAGCTCCACCGCAACCAGCGCGTCCTCGTACAGCTTAGGGGCCAGCACCGCGTCGGCAAAATCGATAATCGCCAAATTCCCCTGGCCGTCCAGCAGGATATTGTCCCCGTTCAGGTCTCCATGGACAAATACCGGGGGGCCATATGCCCTTTTTTGGATAAGGTCAAGCCGATCCTGGCGAAAGCTCTCTGGATATTTCTCCCACCTTTTCTCCGTCAACGCGGCCGGGATGGCTTCTACACCATTAAAAGGCGGGCAGGGGACATTCATCCGCGCCGTAAGCCGGGCCAGGGCCTGGCCTGCCTGCCGCTTTTCCGCTGCGGGCATTTGTTTTACCGCGTCAGAAAATTGCCGGCCTTCTACATAATCCATAACCAAATAGCCAAACCGGTATTTATCCTCCACCACACCCTGGGCCAGCACTCTGGGGGCGCTGACTCCTTGGGAAACGGCAAAATCCATGGCAAATATTTCTGTCTGCATATCCTGAATCCCATCCAACCCGCTTTCCGGGGGAGAGAAAATTTTGACCACCAGCTTTCCCACCTTAAATACACTGTTGGTGCCAGGGGTAAGGTTTTCTATTTCTGCCGGGGGCAGGTGTTCCCTGGAGAGAATGTGGTGGATCAGGGGAGAAAACGCTGGAATGGACTGGAAGACTTTGCCCCAGTCGGCCCAATTGGATATCGTTTCTGAAAACAGCGGCATACAGAGCTCCTTTCTCAGGGTGATTGTCCCTTCTAGGGCCCGGGCACAGGGAGAGCCGGATATTCGGTCTCTTTCCAGCGCTGCCTGAAGGACTCCCCCCAGCTTTTCAAAAGGCTGGCAAAGCTTTTCCCGGCGCCGGCCAGTATATTATTCTTTGGATTTTTGTTCCGATATCACAGGCACATCGCTTTTTCACATGCTTCCAAAGCCTTTCAGCGCCAGCCGGATGAGTTCCTCTGCCGGCAGCTGGCTGTCCAGCCTGGCCACTGCCGCCGCCGCCTCAGAGGGGGAGAATCCCAAAGTGACCAAGGCCTCTGCCGCCTGGGCCGCGTTTCCGGCCGCCGAGGGCCCTCCAGGGGCGGCAGCCTCCATCTCTATGCCTCCAAAACTCAGCCCCTTCACCTTATCCTTTAGCTCCAGCACAATGCGCTGGGCAAGCTTGGTTCCAATCCCGTTGGCCCGGGTAAAGCGCTTAGCGTCCCCGGCAGCGGCAGAAAGCGCCACATCCTCCGGAGACATTTCTGAGAGGATGGCCAGCGCCGCCTTTGGCCCCACGCCGCTAATGGCAATCAGCAGCTTGTAGCAGTTCAGCTCCATCTGATTATAAAAACCATATAAATCCAAAGCATCCTCCCGCACACTTAGATAGGTGTACACGGTGGCCGCCTCGCCAATTGGCGGCAGCTGCCGCTGGGTATTCATGGAGCAGGCACATTTAAAAGCTACGCCCCCCACATCAATCACAACCATACCTGGCTCCATGTGGGCAACGCTTCCGGTTAAGCTATAAAACACTGGTTTTCCCTCCGTTTTTCATCAGCATTCCCCTGCGCAGGGAAGAGCCAGCCGCCTGCCCGTGGCAGATAGCCAGCGCCAAAGCGTCGGCGGCGTCGTCTGGCTTGGGGATTCCCGGCAGAGAGAGCAGACGCCTGGTCATCTCCTGCACCTGGTGCTTTTGGGCCTTCCCATAGCCTGTTACCGCCTGCTTTACCTGCATAGGGGTATATTCGTACAGCGGAACCCCGGCCTGGGCCAGGGCCAGCAGAATCACCCCTCTGGCCTCGGCCACGCCGATTCCTGTGGTCTTGTTATTGGTAAAATAAAGCTTCTCCACCGCCGCGGCCCGAGGGCGCAGGGCAGCCAGCAGCTGCTCCATGCCCTCGTAAATTTCTTTTAAGCGCAGGCCAAATTCCTCCCCGGCCGGGGTAGTCACCGCGCCGTACTCTACCGGGCAATAGCTGCCGTTCCGGGCCTCGATCACTCCATAACCGGTAATGGCATAGCCCGGGTCGATCCCTAAAATTCTCATAATTTTTCCTTATTTCCCCCTTGGCGCTGCCAGGCCGGAACCTCTGCTACCCCAATCCCGCAAGAAAGACTGCCAATGCTCCCGCTGCCAGCACAGCCGCGCTCACATATCTTCCCGCAATTTTCAAATCACTAGGCTCTGCCCAGCCCGCGTTGCGAATCTGAAACGCCAGATGCATATGGAACAGCTCATCCGCAAACAAAATGGTAAAGGTATTCAGAATGCAAAGGAGCACGCCCCCAAACCACCCCAGCCATACGCCCTTATGCGTCAGTTCGGGGCCACCCATCAGTTCCAGTATGGTGCCAGGGGATGGTTCCATGGGATCAACTAGCTTTCCGTTTTCGTCCCACACAGCGCCGTCACTAGTTACACCAAAAGCTCTCAAGCTGGCTGTGGTTCCGTCCTCATTGTACAGCAGAAGAAAATTGCCCCTTTGCAAAACGCCCCCGCGGAACAGAATATCATCCCCCTGATAAAGCTCTACGCCGGTCATATCCTCCGCGTGTTTATCATCCTTGGGAATCGCGGCAGGGTCCTCTTTTGCCGTATAGGGGCCATAGATTTTGTCCCCGTGCTGAAATACAACGGTCTTAACCCGGGACACCGTAAAACGGGCCTGCTGCCATTGGATTGTGCCGGAATACACTGTTTCGTCCTTTTCCTGGCTTGGAACCAGGATCCTGTCCATATATTCGTATCCCACCCGGGAGATTACCATGGGATAAATGACTCCAAACACCAGCGTCATGGCAATCATAATTAGTATGACCGCTTTATAGTAGCGGTTTAAGCTTTTGAATCTTTTCATCTTCCCGCCTCCTATGAAAAAACCCGCTGGCTTTTCCTGGGCCCATATCCAGCCTATTATACCATACTATATTTTCCCAGTCAAAAAAATGTTGGGTCTGGGATTTTTCCCCGTTTCCCGCGGACAATATAGGCAAACCCTGAAAGGAGCCATTCCCCATGAAAAAAGAAACCCAAGTTCGGCTGGCCTCCTTTGGCGCCGCCTTTCTGGCCCTGGTCTGCGGCTTTTGGCTGGACGCCCGGCTGGCTACAGACCATAGCCGCACCCAACTGGAATTTGTATACCGCCGCTCTCTCGGCGATTTGGTCGATTATCTTTCCGGTATGGAGGACAACCTGCAAAAAGCCATGTATGCCGGCACCGCCCCTATGCAAAGCGCCATTTCCGCCCAGCTTTTGGAGCAGAGCGGCGGGGCAAAGGCCGCCATGGCCGCTCTGCCCATCTCCCAAGAAAAGGCGGACCGGCTTAGCCGGTTTCTCTCTCAGGTAGGGGACTACGCCCTTTCCCTCAGCAGAAAATCCTTTGCCGGCTCCCGGCCAGACGACAAGGACCTGGAAAGCCTTGCCCAGCTGCGGCAATATGCCCTCCGGCTTACCGACTCCCTTACTGGCATTCAGGCCCGGCTGACCGCCGAGCAGGCGGACATTGTACAGGCTGTCAGCCTGCTGAACAATCTGGATGACCCCCTTTCTACCGCTGCCCTGGACAATGACCTGGACCCTATGGCCCAGGAGTTTGAAACCTTTCCCACTCTGCTATACGACGGTCCCTTCTCAGACCACATTGCCCGCCGCAGCCCCAAGGCCATTGAGGGCCAGGAGGGCGTAACCCAGGAGGAGGCAAAGAGCATTGCCGCCGGGTTCCTGAAATGCGCTCCCAACGCCTTAACCCTTGCCGGGCAAGGGGAGGGCAACCTCCCGGTGTATACCTTTACTTCTGACGATTCCATGGTTAATATCACTATCCAGGGGGGCATGCTCTCCTATTTCCGCCGCTCAGGGACCTTTTCTGCCCCAAAGCTTGGCTATGCCCAGGCCCTGGAATCTGCCCGGAGCTTTCTGGAATCCCTAGGTTTCCCCGCTATAAAAGAGAGTTATTACATGATCAGCGATAATCTGTGCATGATTAATTTTCACTCCATTTGCCACACCAAATCTGGGCATCCCGTCCTCTGCTATCCAGATCTAGTCAAGGTTACAGTAGAGCTGGAAGAGGGCGGGGCCATTGAGCTGGACGCCACCGGATACCTTATGAATTTCCACAGCCGCAGCCTGGCCGATCCGGCGCTGAGTAAGGAAGAAGCCAGCGCCTCGTTAAGCCCGTATCTTCGGGCCGAGTCGGCATCCCTGGCCATTATTCCCACACCCGGATTAGACGAGGTGCTCTGCTGGGAGTTTTTGTGCACAGCCTCTGACGGACAGGAGCTGCTTTGCTATGTAAACGCCGAAACAGGAGGAGAAGAGCAGCTGTATTTGCTGAAAAAGGACGAGCATGGGGTACTGACAGCGTAAACCGCCCTCCCGTTCTTTTCCTTTGCGGATTATAAAAAGGATTGGCTCCCCCGGCTTTGGGCCAACCTTTTTGTCTATGGCAGTCTTTGCCAGAAATCTTTCCTACAAAAGGAAGAACCTGTCGCTCCCTCTCTAGGGAGGAACAGGTTCTTCCTTTATCCTATGCTGATCTGCTCCCCGCCTTCTTCTCCGTCTGGAAGCGCGCCCAAAGCCGGCAGTTTCTTTTTGTACCGGGCCGGATTGGCCAGCATTCCCTCTCGGTAGAGCACCGCGCCCATCACCCGCTGCCCCTTTTTCAGGTTCATTGCCTGCACCCCTTGGGTATTCTTTGTAGCCTTTGCCGCAATTAAGCCCGTGTGGAATAGCAGCATACGCCCGGAACTGGCTGTCAGCAGCACCTCGCAGTCCTCTCGCAGCTGCAGAATTGCCGCAATGGGGGATTTGTCGCTGTAGGCGCTAAGCAGCTTTTTCCGGTTGGTTTTGGTTTGGTAAGCGCCCAGCTCCACCTTTGCCGCTTTGCCGTTTTCAAATACAAACAGCATATACCCAGAGAAGTCGTTGGTGTTGGCCATATATATGGCTTTCTCCCCTTCCTCCATCTGCACTCTGGCCGGAATATACTCCCCTAGCAGGCTTGCCTTGCTGTCGTCAAAGTCTGCTGCCCGAAGCTTATACACCTGGCTGCGGTCTGAAAAGAACAGCAGCTCCGTAGAGTTCTGCGCCTCGGCCTGCTGGGCAAGCTCGTCCCCCTCCTTCAGCTTCTGCTCCCCGCTCATCCGTAGAGACTGAGGCGTAATCTTTTTAAAGTAGCCCTCTTTGGTAAAGAACAGGTGGACCGGGTAATCCGGTACTTCCTCCTTTATCACCGTCTCCTCCAGCTCGTCTGCGTACAGCAAAATAGTGCGCCGCGGTTTTCCATACCGCTTAACCACATCCTCCAGCTCGTGGATGATAATGCTCTGGATCCGCCGCTTAGATCCTAAAATCCCCTCCAGCTCCTGGATGTCTTTTTCCAGCTGGCCGGTTTCCTCTGTGCGCTTAAGGATGTATTCCCGGTTTAGATGGCGCAGGCGAATCTCTGCCACATACTCTGCCTGGGCCTCGTCAATGCCAAAGCCAATCATCAGGTTTGGCACCACCTCCGCCTCTTCCTCGGTCTCCCGCACAATCCGAATAGCCTTGTCAATGTCCAGCAGGATGGCCTGCAAGCCCTGGAGCAGGTGGAGCTTTTCTTTTTTCTTGGTTAGGTCATACCAGGTCCGCCTGCGCACGCATTCCATCCGGAAAGCCGTCCACTCCTCCAGCAGCTCTTTTACCCCCAATACCCGGGGCAGCCCTCCCACCAACACATTAAAGTTACAGGCAAAGCTGTCCTCTAGGGTAGTAAGCTTAAAGAGCTTCTGCATCAGCTTGTCCGGGTCTGTGCCCCGCTTCAGGTCTATGGTAATTTTCAGGCCGTCCAGGTCCGTCTCGTCCCGAACGTCCGCCACCTCCCGCAGCTTGTTCTGCTTGGCCAGCTCGATGATTTTTTCCACAATCACCTCCACATTGGTGGAGGGGGGAATCTGGGTCACATCAATGCAGTTGGCCGATTTGTCGTAGCTGTACTTGCTGCGCACCCGGAAGCTGCCCCGGCCTGTGGCGTAAATTTTCTCCATTTGGGCCCTGTCGAAAATCAGCAGCCCGCCGCCGGGAAAGTCCGGGGCCTGCAGGGTCTCGAACAGGTCGGCCTCCGGGTCCCGCATAAGGGCAATGGTAGTTTTGCATACCTCGGCCAGGTTAAAGGAACAGATATTGCAGGCCATACCCACGGCAATGCCCGCACTGGAATTGGTCAGTATGGTGGGAAAAGAAGCGGGCAACAGCACCGGTTCCTTCATGGTGCCGTCGTAGTTGTCGGTAAAATCCACGGTATCCTTGTCAATATCACTGAAGAATTCCCGGCACATCCCGTCCAGCTTGGCCTCTGTGTACCGGGGTGCCGCCCAGGCCATGTCTCGGGAATAGGCCTTGCCAAAGTTTCCCTTGCTGTCCACATAGGGGTGGAGCAGGGCGTCGTAGCCCCGGGAGAGGCGAACCATGGTGTCGTAAATTGGGCCGTCGCCGTGGGGGTTCAGCTTCATGGTTTGACCTACGATGTTGGCGCTTTTTGTTCTGTTCCCGGTTAAAAGCCCCATTTTATACATGGTGTACAGCAGCTTGCGCTGGGAGGGCTTCAGCCCGTCGATCTCCGGCAGGGCCCGGCTCAGAATTACGCTCATGGCGTAAGGCATGTAGTTTTTCCGCAGGGTGTCCCCCACATCCTGCTCCACAATCTCCCCGGCCCCGGCGATATAGCCCTGTATTTTCGGAGATTTGGAGGGTTTCTTCTCTTTTTTTGGCATATTCTCACTCGCTCCGTTCTCAAACTCTACTGGCTCAGTCGAATTTTGTCAATCCCCATAATATTGCGGGAGGAAAGATACAGAAAGCCGCCTTCTATCCTTGCCCGCCCGGAAAGCTGTAGCGGAACCGTAAGCATGCCCCGCTTTTCCAACGTGTTTTTGTCCCACAAAGCAACCTCCGAGCAAGGATGGGAAACGGTGACAAGCATATCCTGATACATACCCACGCAGCCAAACATTTTCTTATGGGCATTTTTCACCAGCGCCTCTATCTCCCAGCTCCTCATGTTGATTCTGAAAAGCCGCCCGTCATGGCTGGCTGCGTAAAGGGTTTCGCCGTCACGGTACAGGCTGCCGATATTTTTCCTGCCCAAATCCATCCTCTTTTCAATGGACATGGTTTTTTTGTCAAGCAGCAGCAGTTTTCCGTCCACGCTCCCGCAGACCAGGCCCTGACCATAATGAATGAGGCTCCACATGCTGCTGCCCAAAACAGGGAATTCCTTCTCCACGCCGGACCGCCGGTCCAGAGCAACGAGCTTTCCGTTCCGGATTGAGCAATACACGGTGTTTTCGTCTGCCGCCATCCCGCATATATCGGAGCTAAGATCGTTCCCCAGCTTCCAGCTCTTCTGCAGCGCGTAATCCTCTTGACGAAACACAGAAAGGGTGCAGAAATCGTACACAAAGATTTCCCCGCCCTCCGCGGCCAGCTTTCTGGAAAATCCCCGTTTCGCAAAAACCTCTTTCCGATAAAAGATTTCTCCCTGGTCCTTATCCGCCTTGAGCAATTCTTTCCCGCACATACAGTGGATATGCTGGCCGGATATATGGAAATCTGTTACCGGGCCGTCCAGCTTTACCACATGCTCCACCGCCGGCCCTTCCCCCGGCCTCATAGCAACTCCTTCCGCATTACGGTGACTAGAGGCCCCTGCCGCACTGTCTCAAACCCGTATTTTTCATACAGGCGCAGCGGGCCCCTGTACTGCTGCCAAGGGGCGTTGGTGTTTGTAAAGGGGTACCCTTCGGCCCAGGCATAGCCCTCCCTCTGGGCATCTGCTAAAAAGCGCTCCATTACCAGATTGGCCAGCCCCTTTCCTTGCCAGTTACAGGCAATATCCATACAGTAAAGCACCTTAATTTTCCCTTTTTCCGGCGGCTCCGTGAAGAATTCCTCATTGGCGCAAAGAGGAGAATAACTGGCCTTGTCTCCCGCGTTGCACCAGCCTATGGCCTGGTTGCCGCTGTAAAGCAGGTACCCGGTCATCACCCCGGTTTCTATGAGCTCCCGGGCCTTCTCCCGCCGCTGGGCCTGATCCACCCAATCATTTTCATTGACGAAATGGCTCTCCAGGCAGTAGCAGGCCGACCGGGGGTCCCCCTGGGGAAAGGCCTGGTTTTCGAAATAATCAAAAAAATCTCCCGCCAATTCCGGGGTCAGCCACTGAATCCGGATATCCAGCCAATCCTCCCGCTTTACCACAAACCGAATATGGGGCATGTCCACCCCCCGGAAGTGCTTCACCCAGGTATCCTGAGGAGTCATGCCGTTGCGCTTGGCTACGTTCTGGGAGGCTGTGTTGGTGTCCCGGACAATGGAGCAAACCTCTCCAGCCCCTAACTGCCGGAAAGCGTAGTCCCGGCAGGCCCGGGCAGCTTCGGCGGCGTAGCCCTTATGCCAGCAGGCCCGCTGGAAAAGGTACCCCACCTCCAGCACCTCCTGGTCCTTCCAAGGCTGCATGGTCAGCCCGCATTGGCCGATGACCTCTCCTGTTTCCCGAAGGACCACGGCCCACAAGCCGAAGCCCAGCTTTTCATATCTAGCAAGCTGCCGGTCCAGCCACCCCTGTACCTCCTCTTCGGTGAAAGCCCCCTCATAGGCGTACATGGTTTTCGGATCCTGCATAATTTTGCACAGCGCCTGAAAATCTGTTTGGGCAAGCTCCCGCAGGGCCAGCCGTTCCGTGGTGAGTATCATTTTTACCTCCTTTTGCTGTTAGCTATATCCTCTGGCTTTTGCGATTCCCCCTACAGCTGGTATTCCCCCAGCTCGCAGTTTTTCATAGAAAACCGGAAAAAGGCCTCATTGGTCATATCCCGAAAGTATGTATGGATCGCCCGGCACACACCTCCGTGGCAGACAAAAAGCACGTTCTCCTCTGGATACTTCTCCCGCGCCTCCTCGATCAGCCCATAGGTTCGGTAAGCTACCTGCATCATAGACTCGCCGCCAGGATAGCGGTAGGCAAAGCAGCGCTTGTTGGCCAAAAAGCCCTGGTCTCCCCGGTCTACACCCTCATAGATGCCGTAGTTCTGCTCGATTAACCGCCTCTCCACCTGAATAGGCAGGCCAATTCTCGCCCCCACAATCTCCGCCGTCTCCCTGGCCCGCTTCAAGGGCGAGGCAAATATCCGGTGGATGGAGCGCGAGCTCACCAGCTCTGCCAAAGCCCTAGCCTGCTCCCGCCCCCGGTCCGTCAGGGGCAGGTCTGTCAGGCCGCATACCCGGTTTTCTCTGTTCCAGGCAGTTTCACCATGACGGGCTGTGTATAGGTTCATAGACTCCCTCGTTTCCGCTGTTCCGCGCAAAATTCTCTCCATTGCCTTTTCTGGTATAGCCGGCGTTTTTCTGCATCAAGGTGGGGCCTGCAAGCTCCATGCCCCACCCTGAATCAGCCCGGCAGGCAGGCGTGCCCCAAAAGCGCGCCATAGTTAAATCCCTTTCCGCCTGGGTCCGAAGGCTCTCATCACAGCCTGTCTGACGCCCCGGGCCATCTTGGCAAAACCGGTTTACAAGTTAGGCTCCTTTTCCTCCCCTATAAAATCTTTGGTACTGTGTTAAGGGTTTCTCTCCTCAATTACAACGTGAATCTGGTCGCCGGCCTTTTTCCCCAGCTTCTGGCGAATAGATTTCAGCACTCCAATTATATAGCAGATCTCTCCGTCTGGGCCTTGAACCCCCATATTGACAATACTCCCCTCATAGGGCAGGCCATCAAACGCTGCATGAACTTTCACCCGGCCTTTTCCGAAAACCTCCCGGATATTCCAAGGAAAGATCACATACGCCCCGCCCTTCTCTGGGATCTCATGGAGAATTCCATCAAACTCAAATCGTTGTGCCATAAAAACTCCTTTTTGTTTCCAGAAAGCTGTTCCCAATTAGCCTGGGCATCTCCGGCAAGAATATGGGGTTTGGCAGCCGGTTTCACCACAAAACAGATTTTTCGCTGTTTTCGCAGAGCTTTTGGTGTGATAACCCAGCCACTTTCTGCAGGCTTTTAGCTTACGTCCAGCTCCTCGGTATACTCCGCCCCGTGCTCGGCAATGTATTCCTTGCGCCCGTCCAAATCGTTGCCCTGCATTATTTCAAACATTCTTGCCGCATATTCCCCGTCCCCTGGGTTCACCTTAATCAGCCGCCGGGTTTTAGGGTTCATGGTGGTCAGGCTCATCATCTCCGGCTCGTTCTCCCCCAGGCCCTTGGACCGCTGAATGGTGTACTTCTGCCCTTCCAGCTTTTTCAGGAACTGGGCCTTCTCCCCCTCATCGTAGGCAAAATAGGTTTCATCCTTGGTGGTGATTTCATAAAGGGGAGACTCGGCAATGTACACCTTTCCCGCCTCAATCAAAGCCGGGGCCAGGCGGTACACCATGGTCAGCAGCAGCACCCGGATCTGAAAGCCATCCACATCCGCGTCGGTACAAAAGATCACCTTGCTCCACCGCAGGTTGTTAATATCGAACACTCCCAGGTTTTTGTTGGCCTTGGTTTTTACCTGAACCCCGCAGCCCAGCACCCGGATCAGGTCCGTAATGATTTCGCTTTTAAAAATCCGATCGTAGCCTACTTTCAGGCAGTTTAAAATTTTACCGCGAATGGGCATAACCGCCTGAAAGCTGGCGTCCCTGGCCTGCTTTACCGAGCCCAAAGCCGAGTCGCCCTCTACAATAAACAGCTCCCGCTCCCCCACATCCTTCGAGCGGCAGTCTACAAACTTTTGCACCCGGTTGGCCATATCCATCTTACCGGTAAGCTTGGTCTTAATATTTAAGCGGGTCCTCTCCGCGTCCTCCCGGCTGCGCTTGTTAATTAGGACCTGGCCGGCAATTTTCTCCGCGTCCATGGGGTTTTCAATAAAGTACACCTCCAGGCTGTGGCGGAGCATTTCCGTCATGGCCTCTTGAATCCCCTTATTTGTAATGGCCTTTTTGGTCTGGTTCTCGTAGGAGGTCTGGGTAGAAAAAGAGGAAATGACTATTACCAGGCAGTCCTCTACATCCTGAAAGGTGATTTTGCTCTCTCCCTTTGTATAGCGGCTGTTCTGTTTCAGGTATGCGTCAATCTGGCCCACAAAGGCGCTGCGCACTGCCTTATCCGGCGCGCCGCCATGCTCCAGCCAGCTGGAATTGTGGTAGTATTCCGCCACATGCACCCGGTTAGAAAAGGCCGCCGCCACGTTGATTTTTGTGTTATACTCAGGCATATCCTCCCGGTCCTTCACCCGTTTTTCACTTTGCCACAGCTGCACAGGGGTCAGGCTGTCCTCCCCGCAGAGCTCCCGAGCATGGTCTAAAATGCCGTTTTCATAGCAAAAATCTGTTTGCTCGAACTTTCCCGGGGCAATCTCATTGCGGAAATAAAAGGTAATTCCCGCGTTAACCACCGCCTGCCGCTTCAGCACATCCAAGTAGTAATCCGCGCTGATATCGATATCCGTAAACACCTTTAAATCCGGCAGCCAGCGAATGAGGGTACCTGTATCCTTTTTGGCATAGGGTTCCTTGTGCAGGCCGCCCACATTTTCGCCCTGCTCAAAGCGCAGGGTATAGCGGAAACCGTCTCTGCGGATATCTACATCCATGTATTCCGAGGCATACTGGGTGGCGCAGAGTCCTAGGCCGTTTAGGCCCAGAGAATACTCATAGTTGGCGCCGGCATTGTTGTTATACTTGCCGCCGGCATACATTTCGCAAAAAACCAGCTCCCAGTTGTAGCGTTCCTCTTTGGCGTTGTACTCCACAGGGATACCGCTGCCGTGGTCCTCCACCTGAACAGAACGGTCCAGGAAACGGGTAACCGTAATCTCGCTGCCCCGCCCCTCCCTGGCCTCATCTATGGAGTTGGACAGGATTTCGAACACCGCATGCTGGCAGCCGTCAATTCCATCGGAGCCGAAAATTACGCCTGGACGCAGGCGCACCCGGTCGGCGCCTTTCAGGCTCTGGATGCTCTCGTTGTTGTAAGCGGTTTTTTTTGGCATAAAATATTCTCTCCTTTTGGGGGGAATGGCCGCTTTTTGTAAGTAAACTGAGCCAAAAGGATTCGCCCCAAAACCTTAAGGGGGTTTAGGCCATGATAAAGCCCTCTGGGCTATCTGGCGATTGGCAGGGTGTAATAACTTACTCAGCGGCAAATTTGCAAAGTAATAATGCAATTCTCGAAGTAGCATTCTCATGAAAACCATATGGCCGCAAAACCCGATTTCACACAGGTTCCTGTTAGTTTTCGCAGTTTCGGGCCTTGGGCTTTCTTCACAAGAAAGGCCCTGCCGCGTTTCCACGGCAGGTCCTTGTTTGCTCTCGGTTTCTCTAGTTTATTGGCTGATTTTTTCCTGGCCCTCTCCGGCTGTATCCGCTTTCCCCTCTTCCAGGGCCGGAGCCTCCTCTGCGCCAGGCAGCAGGGTGCCGGCCATAACCTCACGGAACTGGGTTTCGTCCAGCTTCTCTTTTTCGTACAGCACCCCGGCCAACCGGTGGAGCTCGTCGATATGCTCCTGCAAAATAAATTGGGTCTTCTCATAGGCTCCAGAGATGATCTTCTGGATTTCCTCATCAATCTCAGAGGCGGTCTGTTCAGAGTAATTGCTGATATGGCCCATCTCCTTGCCCAAGAAGGGGTTAGATCCATCGGAACCATAGGTAATGGGGCCAAGCTTTTCGCTCATACCGTACTTGGTAACCATAGCCCGGGCAATCTTGGTGGCACGCTCAATGTCGTTGCTGGCGCCGGTGGAAATATCGTCCAGCACCAAGGCCTCGGCCACCCGGCCGCCCAGCAGCACAATCAGTTCCTCTCGCATCTCGTTCCGGCTCTTATAGGAACGGTCCTCTGTAGGCAGATGCATGGTATAGCCCCCTGCCATGCCTCGGGGAATAATGGAAATCTGGTGTACCGGATCTTGGGTCTTGCAGTAATAAGAAGAAATGGCATGGCCTGCCTCGTGGTAGGCTGTCAGCTTCTTTTCCTTTTCGCTCATTACCCGGCTTTTCTTTTCGGTGCCCACCACTACCTTAATAGTGGCCTCTTCAATTTCTGTCATGGTAATGGCTTTTAGGTTCCGCCTAGCCGCCAGCAGAGCGGCTTCATTCAGCAGGTTCTCCAGGTCGGCGCCTGTAAAGCCCGCGCTGGATTTGGCAATGGTGGCGAGCACCACATCGGGGGCCAGGGGCTTGCCCTTGGCATGTACCCGCAAAATCTCCTCTCGGCCCTTGATGTCTGGGTAGCCAACCATTACCTGCCTATCAAACCGGCCTGGCCGCATGAGGGCCGGGTCCAAGATATCCGGGCGGTTGGTGGCCGCAATCATAATAACGCCCTCGTTGGCCCCAAAGCCGTCCATCTCTACCAGCAGCTGGTTCAGGGTCTGTTCTCTTTCGTCATGACCGCCCCCCAAGCCCGCTCCTCTTTGCCGGCCCACGGCATCAATCTCGTCGATAAAGATGATACAGGGATGGTTTTTCTTGGCCTTGTCAAATAAATCCCGTACACGGGAGGCGCCCACGCCTACAAACATCTCTACAAAGTCTGAGCCGGAAATGGAGAAAAAGGGTACCCCGGCCTCTCCGGCCACAGCCCTGGCCAGCAGGGTTTTGCCTGTGCCAGGGGGGCCCACCAGCAGTACGCCCTTGGGAATGCGGGCCCCTAGGGAGTTGTACTTGCCCGGGCTCTTTAAGAACTCCACAATCTCCCGGAGTTCCTCCTTTTCCTCGTCCGCGCCAGCCACATCCGCAAAGGTCGTCTTGCGCTTTTCGTCGCTCATCTGTTTAATTTTTGCCTTGCCAAAGTTCATCTGCTTGTCGCCGCTGGCCGCGCCGCCTAAATGGCGCATCATAAAAATCCAGAAGAAAATGAGGCCGCCAAACAAAATCAGCGTGGGCAGCAGGCTAATCAGCCAGCTGGTCTCCGCCGGGCGGGAGATATCCTGCACCATTTTCTTATCCGGATGAGCCTGGTTATAGGCCGCAATGTCATCCCCCGCGTCCCGATAGAACAGATCTACGCTGGGCATAACAAAGCCAATGGTACTGTTGTTGGCGTCGTCCAGCTTCAGCACCATCTCTCCGGTACCCAGGTTTAGGCTGTATTCCGTTACCCGGCCGGTCTCAAAATAGTTTAAAATGTCTGAGTACTTGTAGGTTGCCCCCTGAGGAGCCCTGTTGCTGAACAGAAAGATGATGATAAAAAGCACCACCACCGGTATGCAGATATACAGCAGCAGGTTGCGCAGCTTCTTGCCATTGTTGCCGTCCAAAGATTTGCCCTCCTGATTACCGGGCCTGGGAAAGCCAAGCCCTATGTATTAACTTATCCCGCAGCCCGCCGCTTATTCGTACACCTGGGGCTTAAGCACCCCTACATACGGCAGGTTCCGGTATTTTTCCCCATAGTCCAGCCCGTACCCCACAATAAAGGCATCGGGAATTCTGGCCCCCACATAGTCGGGGTACACCTCCGCCTCCCGGCGGTCGGGCTTGTCAAACAGCGTACAAATCCGAATGCTCTTGGGGTTCCGGGCCTTGAGCACTTCCATTAAATAGTGCAGGGTTTTGCCGCTGTCCAGAATATCTTCCACAACTAAAAGGTCGTAGTCTTCCAAGGGAATATTGAGATCCAGCACAATTTTTACCACGCCGCTGGACTTTACCCCGCTGCCGTAGCTGGAAACCACCATAAAGTCAATGCCCGCAGGCACGGTAATGGCCCGCATCAGATCGGCCATAAACACCACCGAGCCCTTCAGCACACTGACAAGGAGTAGGTTTTTGCCCCGATAGTCCCAGCTGATCTCTCGGCCCATCCGAGAAACAATGCCGGCCAGCTCCTCTTTTGTAAACAGCTCTCTTTCAATATCGTCGTGCATGCTTTTATTTTCCGTCATTCCAACCCCTCGTCCCTTCCTAAGCGCGACGCCCCTGCCGGCGGAGCCTGGCTTCTAATTTCCACCGTCAGCACCGCTGCGCCGCCTTTTCTGGGCTGAAAGCCCTGGGCAGCTCCGGCTCCCTGGCACCAAACGATTTTCCCCTCGCATTCCAGCAGCACCGCCTGGCCCCGAAGGGGGGCAGGTATCCGCAGCTCCTGAAACACCTGCTTTAGCGGCTTAGAGACTCCCCGGCCCGCCTGGGAAAAACGGTCGCCAGGCCGGCGGTTCCGCGCCACCAGAGTTCTTGTCATTATAGCATAGTCCAGCGAATTTTTGAATAACAAATTTTGAATTTTTTCGTGATTTTCTATTTCCGGGAGGATTTTTTTTTGTAAAATCAGGATTTTCCCTCCAGGCAGGGGATTTTCTCCCAAAACCACCGGCAGTGCAAAGGCTTGCCGGGGCCTCTTTTGCCCTGCCCAAAGCAGGCCTTGGGCGCACCGCAGCTCTACCCCGCCAGGCCAATCTCCTCCGCCCCCCTCGGCCAGCACTTTTCCGGCAGCCTCCACATGCCGGCGTTCCAGGCCACTACATCCAGCCTGCTCCAAATAGAGCTTTAGAGCCCGGCTTTGCAGGGGCTCTGGCGCGGCCAGCAGCGTCTCGGCCTCTAGCCCCCAGCCCTCAGGCGCCGGACGCCGGGCCCGCTCCAACAGGGCCAGGGCCTCTTCCCTCAAGTAGTCTCTATCCTGCCTTAGCAGCGCCGCAGCCTGGCCCGCCAACTGGGCAACCCGGGGGTTTAGGGACCGGAGCACAGGGATCACCTGAAGGCGAAGCCGATTTCTGGCATAGTCCCCAGAAAAATTGGTGCTGTCAGTTACATAGTCCAGCCCATTGGCCTGGCAGTACTTCTCAATTTCCTCCCGGGTTACCCCCAGCAGGGGCCGCAAAATTTTTCCCCGGCTCCTGGGAATACCGCACAGGCCGTCTGGGCCTGTACCCCTGCACAGGTTCAGCAGCATGGTTTCCACATTGTCGTCCCCGTTGTGGGCGGTCAGCACCCGGTCCTTTTCCCCCGGAGCCAGCCGGGCAAAAAAGCCGTACCGCACTTGCCGGCCGCATTCCTCCAGCCCCTGCCGCCTTTTCCTGGCCAGAGCCCCTACATCCTTCCGGCATACCTGGATGGCTAAGCCATGTCTCCGGGCAAAATTCTCCGCAAAGCCCTGATCCCTCTCCGATTCTTCGCCCCGCAGACAGTGGTTCACATGGGCTAGGAGAATCCGCTCCCGGCCGATTTGGGCCATGGTCCAATGGGCAAGGGCTGTGGAATCTGCCCCGCCGGAAAAACCGATCACCACTCTGCCGGAATCCGGCAGGCCGATTAAGCTGGCGTTGGCCAGAGGTTCTTTTTCCATTCCTCACCCTCCTTTTTCGCAACGCAGGGAACGCCTGAAGGCGCTGCCGGCGAACCGGCCCTTCTCACTCGTGCCGGATCAGCTCTCGAGATGTAAAGCGCATATACTCTGGCTGCCAGTGCACCGGAATATCAATTGTGGCCCCATGGCGGTTTTTTGCCACAATAATCTCCGCCGCGCTGGTATCCATATCCTCTGTGATCTCTCCGCCCTCGCTGGCGGCATTGTATGCCTCCCGGTGAAGAAATATTACAATATCCGCGTCCTGTTCAATAGAGCCAGAATCCCGCAGCTCTGAAAGCCCGGGCCGGTGGTCCTTGGACCGCTCTGTAGGCCTGCGCAGCTGAGACATGGCAATTACCGGCACATTCAGCTCCTTGGCCATAATCTTTAGGCTGCGGGTAATCTCCGCCACCTCGTTCACCCGGTTGTCAATGCGCCTGGCGCTGTTCATCAGCTGCAAATAATCCACAATGATCAAATCCACATTTTTCAGCCTGCGCACCTTGGCCTTCATTTCCGGCACCGTAATTCCCGGGGCATCGTCAAAATAAAGATCCGCCCTGCTAAGAATGTCCCCAGCCTCTACCAACCTTGTCCATTCCCCGTCGTTTAGGTCTCCGCTGCGCAGCTTTGTGCCTTCCACCGAGGCCTCGGTAGAGAGCAGCCTGGAGGAAAGCTGTTCCCGGCCCATCTCCAAAGAGAAAAAGGCCACCCGCCGCTTAGAGGTCACGCTGGCGTGCCGGGCAATATTCAGCCCAAAGCTGGTTTTCCCCACGCCGGGCCTGGCGGCCAAAATAATCAGGTCCGACCGGTTCAGCCCGGTAATGGTGGAATCCAGCATGGCAATCCCGGTTGGAATGCCTCGGTACTTGTCCTTATCTGGGGAATTCAACAGATCCAGACGGTCAAAGGTTTCCAGCAAAATTTCCTTAATGGGCTGCAGGCCCTGAATATTCTTCCCCTGCCGAATCTCGTAAATGCGCTGTTCCGCCGCGTCCAGCAGCAGGGCCGATTCCTCCGCCCCGGCAGAGGCGTCGGCTAAAATCCCCCGGGCCGCCTGCATTAGGGTCCGCACATCGTACCTGTCCCGGACAATTTTTGCGTAAACCTCCACATTGCTGATAGAGGGCACCAGCTGGGCAAGCTGGGCAAGATACACCCTTCCGGTTTCCCGGTCGAATTCCTTTACCTCTCGAAGCTTTTCCAGCACCGTAACAAAGTCCACTGGCCGGCCTAGGGTAAACATTTCCAGCATAGCGCCATAAATCAGCTGGTTGTTCACCGCGTAAAAATACTCTGCCCTAGGCAAAATCTCCGCCACTGTTGGCAGGCACTCCGAATCCAGCAAAACCGCCCCCAGCACCGACTGTTCCGCTTCTAGGCTAAAGGGCATAGGCCCCTCCGGCTGAGCCTGGGTATTCAAAAAGTCCCGCTCCTCAAAATCCATCTATCTTTCCCCCTTGCCGGCGTCAAGGGGAGAAAGCCCCGCCGGCCTTCTCCCCTTTTCGCGCTTAGCCCTGCTCGCAGACCACCACGCTCATGGTGGCTGTAATACCGTTGTAGAACTTTACGTCGAAACGAAAGGTACCATAAGCCTTAATGTCGTCGCTGAGGACCACCTTCCGTTTATCCACCTCCACGCCAAACTGCTTGCCGATCTCCTCGGCAATTTCCTTGGCGGTAACAGAGCCGAAAAGCTTGCCGCCCTGGCCTGCCTTGGCATAGATTTTCACTGTTTTGTCCTGGAGCGCGGCCACATTGTCGTTGGCCTGCTGGGTCTCCTTTTTGTGCTTATATTCCTTGGCAGCCTCGGCGTTTTTCAGTTCGTTCATTGCCTGGGCGTTGGCCTCCTTGGCCAACTTTCTGGGCAGCAGGAAATTTCTGGCGTAACCGTCGGAAACCTCCTTAAGCTCCCCTTTCTTTCCTATAGATTTTACATCCTGGAGCAATACTACTTTCATAATCGTGTTTCCTTTCCGGGTTCCCGCCGGCCCGGGTTTTGAGAAACTGGGGGTGGGAATCCATTGATTTTGTTCGTTATTTTTGTCTTCCGCGCTATTTCGCTACATTTCCTGCTCGTTAGCCAGATTCTTCAGGCGCTTTCCCGTTTCCATTGCCGCGTGAAAACACATCTCTTCCAGCCCCGCGCCCCTCTGGCTGAGAATGCCGTTATCCCAACCGTCTTCGCCTACTGTATCCGTGGCGTAAAAGAACTGGGCAAAGGGCACGCCCCGGAACTTTGCCACCGCCGCCAGACTAGCGCACTCCATCTCTACGGAAATACAGCCCTGCTCCCTGCGCCTAGCAGCTTTCGCCCTGGTCTCCCGATAAAAGGCATCGGTGGTCCAGGTTTTCCCTAGGGCATAGGGAATCTCCAGCTCCTCCAGGGCCTGGCGGCAGGCAGAAACGCTGGCTTTATCCAGCTCCACCTCGTCTGAGGGGGGCAGGTAGTGGTAAGAAAAGCCCTCGTCCCGCACGGCGGCATGGGGTAGCAGCAGCTTGCCATGGGAAATACCCTTTTCCAGCACCCCTGCCGCGCCAAAGTACACAAAGCACCTGCCGCCCTGGGGAATGCACTCGTCAATGGTAGTCCCAGCTCCTGGGCCGCCGATAAGAGGCATAAATACCGCCGCCGCGGCTCCAAAGGCCTCTACCTTATAGATAGGGATGGGGCCCAGGCAGCAGCCGAAGTGGCTGATCTCTTCACCGCCATAAGTTTTCAGCACCCAGTCTATAATGGGCTTGGAAAAAATGCCAATACAGATTTCCGGGAATCCTTCTACTGGCTGATAGCAATCTTCGGGGTTAATAATCGCCCGAAAATCCGGGTCGAACTCATTGCAGAGCATAGGAACACCTTCTTTTCTTTCTAGATATGCAAAATACATGTAAGAATTCAGGAGCGGAAATAACCCCAAAAATGGCGAGGACAACCAGCCGGCGCCTTAAAGCCAAGCTTCTGGTCTTATCCTGTATGCTCCCGTTTATCCCCCGTGCCTTTTACCGAGCCATTGTCTCCTCCAGTTTGCTGTCCAGAGCTTTCAGCAGTGCTCTTCTGACCTCGCCAATGGTACGATTTCTAATTTGGGCTCCAGCCATAGTGAAATGCCCGCCGCCTCCAAATTCCTCCAGCAGCAGCTGCACGTTCACATCTCCCAGGCTTCGGGCGGAAATACTGACATCTACCCCTACCTGGTACAGCACAAAGGAGGCTTTCACCCCTTGGATGGTCAGCAGTTCATCCGCCGCCTGGGCGGCAGCCACCCGCATATCCTCAAACTCCCAGCTGGAAGTGGCAATGGCGCAGCCCTTGTAGAGCTCTGCCCCGGAAACCAGCTGAGACTTGCGCTTGTAGCTCTCCAAGGTATTGGAAAACAGCTTTTTTACCATTACCGTATCCGCCCCTCTGCGCCGGAGGTAGGCAGAGGCTTCAAAGGTGCGCACACCGGTTTTCAGCACAAAGTTCTTGGTATCCAGCATAATTCCCGCCAAAAGCGCGGTAGCATCCACCCCGTCGATGGCAGAGGACTTAATATACTGCACCAGCTCTGTCACCATTTCCGAGGCCGAACTGGCATAGGGCTCGTGGTAAAAAATTAGAGCGTTTTTAATGTGGGTTACCATCATTCTGTGGTGATCGATTACCACAACCCGCGGCACTTTTTCCAGCAGCTCCCGGTTTTCCACATAGTTTACCGAGTGGGTGTCCACCACAATCAGCAGGGAGCGCTCTGTGGCGCACTGCAGGGCCTCCATTGGGCTGATAAAAACCCCTTCTCCCTCGTAAGCCTGGTCCACCAAATCCACCAAAGCGCTGGCCAGGGTCTGGTTCCGGTTGATCACAATGTTCGCCTGCTTTTCCAGCCCCTTGCAAATAGCCGCCCACATGCCTACCGCCGATCCCACACTATCTAGGTCGGAGTTGGTGTGGCCCATAATAAACACCCGGTCGCTGGCCGCCAGATGGTCCGAAAGGGTTGCGGCAATGACTCTTGTGCGCACCTTGTCCCGCTTTTCCACACCTTTGGAAAGGCCGCCGAAGAATTCATATGTATCGCCCCCCTGCATAACGGCTACCTGGTCGCCGCCCCGGCCCAGGGCCATATCCATAGCCTGCCGGGCCCAGCGCTCGCTTTCCGCTGCAGTGTCCGCCCCCCGGCCTATGCCAATAGAGACGGTAGCGCTCATATTGTTCTTACTGTTCTTAATCTCCCGCACCTGGTCCAGCACCCGAAAACGCTTCTGCTTGGCCTCCTCTACATGGGCGTCGTCGGTAATAATAAGATATTTGCCGTTGGAAAGCCGCCGGATAAAGCCCTCCATCTCTTCCAGAGCCCAATTGCGCAGCACAGCCTCTACTTCCGCGGTAATCCGGGATTCCTCACCGCCTAGGCTGTCCCTAGCCAGCTCCTCCCGGTTGTCGAACACCGCCAGGCACACCACCGGCCTGCGCTCCCTGTATTCCCTGCTAATGCTTTTAAAGTAGGTGTCATCTACAAAATACAGGATGTAGCCCGCCTCGGTTTTTGCGCCGTATACCGTGTATTCCCTATCCCCAAAGGCTACGCCAGTGCCTCCTTCCTCCATTACCTGGCGGAAGGTTTTGGGGTAAATATAGGTCCGCACATTCTGGCCTAGGCAGGGCTTGCCCCTGCCCAGGGAGTTTTCAAAGGCCCTATTTACCCATACCACATCTCCAGCCGGGGCCACTACCGCCACCGGCATGGCGAATTCCAGCAGGGCCTCCTGGTCTTGGGCAGAAAGCACCTTGCCCGCCGACCGCACGGCGGCGGCCACATTCCGCCGGTACAATATGCCAGAGACCACGGTTGCCATTAGGCAGAGCCCCGCGGCAGTGATCTCTACAGAAAACACAATCTTGCTGAACGGGTAGCTGACCGCGGCCATGACCACCATTACCGCCGCCATCAGGTACATAAGCGGCGAAGTCACCCACACCTTTTTTCTCCTCATTGGCCCTCGCCTCCACATAAGCAGTAAAAGGACAGCAGAACTGACTGATTTCGAACCAAATAGAAAACCCAGGGAAGGGAACGCGTTTTCGCGCCCTTCCTTTTTTCCATCAAACTTCCATGATAATAGGCAGAATCATAGGGTTACGCTGGGTCTTTCTATATAAAAACCGGGAAAGCTCATCCTTCACGCTCTGCTTCATGCCACTCCAGTCCCGCACCCGGCGCTTAGCGCATTCTTCCAGCGTGTTGTACACAATCCGCCTGGCCTCCACCATCAGCTCCTCCGATTCCTTTACATATACAAAGCCTCGGGAAACAATGTCCGGCCCCGCGGCCACATGGCCTGTTGCCGCCTCAATGGAACAGACCGCCACAATCAGGCCGTCTTCCGCCAGGTGTTTTCGGTCCCGGAGAACCACGCTGCCCACGTCTCCAACACCCAGACCGTCTACCATTACAGAACCGGCAGGGACGTCTCCTAAGCGCTTCATATAGTTTTCGTGTATCTCAACCACATTGCCAATATCCCCAATAAAGATGTTCTCCCGGGGCATGCCCATGGCCATGGAAAGGCCAGCATGCTTTTGCAGGTGTTTCTGCTCCCCGTGAACAGGGATAAAGAACCGGGGTTTGGTCAACCCGTGGATCAGTTTTAGCTCCTCCTGGCAGGCATGGCCAGACACATGGACCTCGTACATAGATTCATAAATCACCGTGCAGCCCTGCTTAAGCAGCTCATCCACCACCTCGCCTACGGTCTTTTCGTTGCCTGGAATGGGCCGGGCAGAGAGGATGATAAAGTCGTTGGGGCCAATGGCCACCTGCCTGTGGTCGGAAAAGGCCATCCGGGTTAGGGCAGACATAGGCTCCCCCTGGCTTCCTGTGGTGATTAGTACCAGCTGGCCGGGCTCGTAACGGTTGATAAGGTTCAAATCGATTAACACCCCGTCTGGGATATTCAAATACCCTAACTGGCTGGCAATGCCCATTACATTTACCATACTCCTGCCGGAAAGGGCCACCTTTCGGCCGTATTTTACCGCACAATTGATAATCATCTGTACCCGGCTGATGCTGGAGGCAAAGGTAGCCACAATAATCCTTTTACCCTGGGCCCGCATAAACAGGGAGTCTAAAGAGTCGTTCACCCGCTGCTCTGTTTGGGTGTAGCCCGGGCGCTCGGCGTTGGTAGAATCGGCCAAAAGGGCCAGAACCCCCTGCTTGCCCAGCTCGGCAAACCTTGCCAGGTCGATCATTTGCCCCTCGGCAGGGGTACAGTCAATTTTAAAATCTCCGGTGTGGACGATGGTGCCCGCCGGGCTGTGGATGGCCAAGGCCACAGAATCGGCAATGGAGTGGTTTACATGGATCAGCTCCGCCTCCATGCAGCCTAGGCGGATCCTAGCCCCCGGAGGGGTTACCGTTAGCCGGGCCGAGCCGGCTAGGCCGTGCTCCTTCAGCTTACTTTCAATCAGCCCAATGGTCAGGGCTGTACCGTAAACTGGGAGGTTTAGCTTTTTCAGCAAGTAGGGCACTGCCCCAATGTGGTCCTCGTGGCCGTGGGTAATAACCACGCCCCGAATCTTTCCGCGGTTTTTCTCCACAAAGGTAAAGTCAGGGATTACCAGGTCGATGCCAGGCATGTCCTCATCAGGAAAAGCCAGGCCGCAGTCTACAATAAACATATCGTCTTGGCACTCGTACAGGGTAAAGTTTTTGCCAATCTCGTTTAGCCCGCCTAAAAAATACACACGGATAGCCGGCTTGGAGGACCGCCTTGTTCTGCCCCGGCCCTTTCTTTGGGGCTGGTTCCCCTGGGCGGCCGGAGCAGCAGGCGCCGGGCCCTTCGGGGCCTGCATTGCCACCGGGTTTAGGGCAGCCTGGCGCTTGCCGGCCTGCCGGCCGCCCCGTTTCTGGTCCTGGGCAGACTGCCTGCCAGGTTTCTGGGGCTGCTTGCGCGGCCGGTGGTTTTGGGCCGCGTCGGGCCTAGGGCCGGAGATCTTCCCCACCTTGGGTGCATCCCCCGCGCCGCTTAGGGCCTGATCCAGAGGCCTTTGGGAAACATCTTTCCCACTGTTGGCCTGTCTGCGCGGCCTATTATTCTTTTTTTCATTGCCTGTCACTGATCTTCCTCCTCAATAATAATGAATTCATATATTTCATTAAACACAAACCGGCACACTGCCGGAGAATCGCCATAAAGCACCAAAAAACTGCCCGGAAAGCCGGGGGTTCCACAATGGTATAATATCCCTATTTTACTATGTCCAGGGAATCCTGTCAAGCCGGGCTTTGGGGCGGGGCGCAGCGCTGCCCGGGAACCCGAATTGCCGGCAAACGCCGGAAACAAGGTTTTGCCCGCCGGCTCTGATCTTTCCAGTTTCTCCCTATTCTCCCCCTTGCCTCCCCTAATATCCTCTGCCCACAAAAAATCTCGCCCAATCTGCTTTCGGGGTATTGACAAAGTATACTAAATTGGTATATATTTATCTTGGCCGGGAAAACTGGAGAAAAAGCTCCTTTTTCCAGTTTCCCAAGCCCTGATATAGTTGAAAGGAAGTTTTATTATATGGATGGTTCCCAAAGCAATTTTCGAAAAGTATATGCCGATAATGCCGCTACCACCGCGGTCTCTCCAGAAGTTCTCGGCGCGATGCTCCCTTTTTATAAAGAAATATATGGCAATCCTTCCAGCCTGTATGCCCTAGGCCAAGAGGCAAAAGCCCCGCTGGAGGAGGCCCGGGCTACTGTAGCCGCCTGCCTGGGAGCCAAGCCCAATGAGATCTACTTTACCAGCTGCGGCACCGAAAGCGACAACTGGGCTATTAAGGGCTGCGCCCGAGCCCAGCAGAAAAGGTCCGGCAAAAACCACATTATTACCTCTGCCTTTGAGCACCACGCTGTGCTCCATACCTGCCAGGCTCTAGAGCGGGAGGGCTTTACCGTTACCTATTTGGATGTACACAGCAATGGAATTGTAGACCCCAAGGAGCTGGAGGCTGCCATTACCGATCAAACCGCCCTGGTCACCATTATGTATGCCAACAACGAAATTGGCACTATTCAGCCCATTGCCGAAATTGGGGAGGTTTGCAAAAGACACAATATCCCCTTCCACACCGACGCGGTGCAGGCCATTGGCAATGTGCATATTGATGTAAAGGCTCAAAATATCGACATGCTCTCCCTAAGCGGACACAAAATACACGCCCCAAAGGGAGTTGGAGCCCTCTATATTCGGGCTGGCCTGCCAGTGCAAACTTTTATGGACGGCGGCGCCCAGGAAAGGAACAAGCGGGGGGGCACCGAGAACGTGGCGGCCATCGCTGGCCTTGCCACCGCCATTCGCCGGGCCACGGATTCCATTGACCAGCGGGTTGCTAGGCTCACCCCTATGCGAGACAAACTGATTGAAGGAATCCTGAAGATTGAGCGCAGCCGCCTAAACGGCAGCCAGGAGCACCGGCTCCCCGGCAATGCCAGCTTCTGTTTTCAGGGGATAGAGGGGGAGTCTCTGTTGCTTTTGCTGGATATGAAGGGCATTAGCGCCTCCTCCGGCTCAGCCTGCACGAGCGGTTCGCTGGATCCCAGCCATGTGCTGCTCTCCATCGGCCTGCCCCACGAGGTGGCCCATGGCTCCCTGCGCCTCTCCTTTGGGGACTACAACACCATGGAGGATGTAGATTATATCCTGGAGGTGGTCCCTCAAATCATCCAGCGGTTGCGGAACATGTCGCCGCTTTGGGACGCCATACAGACCGGCAAGGTGGACTACGACCGTTTTATGTAATCAAAATTTCGGTAAACGAGGGTGGTATTCATGCCAAAATCTATAGAAAAAAAGCTGCCCCCCAGCACCCGGGTAGGCAGGGTACTGGGCCGGGCCCTGCTTTTCAGCATACCCACCATTGCAATCAGTATCCTTGTACAGGGGTATAAGGAATTCCGGCCAGAGCTGGAAACCCAGATAAAATACCGCAGACTGATCTCTAAAATAAAAAAGGAAGGTTGATCTATATGGCATACAGCGAAAAAGTAATGGATCATTTCGCCAACCCCCGGAATGTAGGGGAAATGGAAAATTTTAGCGGCGTAGGCGAGGTAGGCAATCCCAAATGCGGCGATATTATGCGGATGTATATTAAGGTAGAGGGAGAAACCATCACCGATGTCTCTTTTATGACCTTTGGCTGTGGGGCCGCTATTGCCACCAGCAGTATGGCCACTGAGCTGATTAAAGGTAAGCCCATCAGCGAAGCTCTTAAGCTTACCAATAAGGCGGTGATGGAGGCCTTGGACGGCCTGCCGCCGGTAAAGGTTCACTGTTCTGTACTGGCCGAGCAGGCCATTAAGGCAGCGGTATCTGATTACTACCGCCGCCAGGGCATAGACCCCACCCCCATTGTAGGGGAACTGCCCGAATGTGAGGAGTGCGCCTGCTCCATGTAAGCGACTGCTTTGAAAAAGGGATTTGTGTTTTTGTCACTCCTTAGGGCTTGTTTGAAAATAGAGGAAATGACGGATTTTTGACTAGAAGTGGTCAGTTTTAAGAAAAACCCGCAAGTAACAACTTTGCGTATTACGAGGATTTTCGACGCGGAAGATGGCCGCTTCTGGGCAATAAGAGAGCGTTTTCGAATTTTCAAACAAGCCCTAACCCAACCAAATAAAAAAAGCAGGGCTTAGGACCAAAAGGTCCTGCCCTGCTTCTTTATTCACTTTTTCTCCACCGGTACAAAGAGCTCGCAAAACAGGCCCTTTTCCCCCTGCTCATAGTAGATCTCATAGTCCGCGCCCTCTGCCTGGCTATAACCGGTTTGGGGCAAGAACTCCTTATAAAAGCTATCCCAGGCCTTGCCCAGGCACTCTCCGTCTGGGCCCATGCACCGGAATACCGCGTAGTCTGCCGCACTGGTTTCCCAAAGGCTGTACCAGCTAGAGGCCAACAGCTTTTCAGCCTCTGTCTGGTCCGTATCCTCATCCAGGATAATTCCAATTCGTTGTTGGGCATCATATTTAACGGATTTTGCTTCATAAATTTGATACCTCATT
>CAJUSM010000012.1:40223-50800 GCA_910588935.1 uncultured Oscillospiraceae bacterium | reverse complement strand
GGCATTGGCATAGCAGAGCTGATTTCCAACGTGGCCCAGACGCCTGTGGCCATCAGCGTGCCGGCCATTCTGCTGGGGGTGCTGTTCTCTATGGTAATCGGGATTATTTTTGGCCTGATTCCATCGGTAAAAGCGGCCAACCTGAACCCCATTGACGCGCTGCGGCATGAATAATCGCCGCGCTTGGGGGAACGTCCCCAAGATATAGGAGCAGTTCCTAACGCCAAGAAGAAACGGTCGCGACATTGCGCGGTTCAGGGGCGTTAGGCCCCTGGCACACAGCACCCGAGCCGGCAGGCGAGACTGCAATCCCGAAAGCCCTTAAATTTTCGAAATATCCCAAAAAAGAGCCGCTCCCTCACAGGGACCGGCTCTTTTCCATTCATTACATCCTTTACAACGCCTTGCGGAACTTCAGCAGCACATATTCCTGGCCATCTCGGGGGCGGGTGCAGGGCTGGGAGGCATACTGGGTAAACCCGGCCTTAGCGGCCAAAGCCCGGGAGGCGGCGTTTTCCTCCCAAGAAGAGTAGCGGAAGGTTTTGGCCCCCAGTTCCTTGGCCAGGGCCAGCAGGCTTTGCAGCACCTGCCAGCCATAGCCCCGGCCCCAGAAATCCGGGCCCAGGCAAATGCCGGTTTCCTCCCACTCCCCCTCTTCCAGGGGGGCAATGCCCGTGAATCCAATGGCCTGGCCAGTGGATTTCAGGCAGACAAAATAAGCGTGGCGGTCCTTCTGGAACTCTATGGTGCGGCGAATGCGCTCCTGGGCCTCTGGCTCGCTGCCGGTGGTTTCCAGGAGCATGTAGCGGAAGCTTTCCGGCCGTGACCAGACGTTGTGGTAGATGGCGGGCCAGTCGTCGAAACGGGCCTTGCGAAGGATTAGGTCTTGGGTTGTTGGCATGGGGGTGCTCCTTTCTGGGTTTCATTTGCAGGGAAGGTTTTTTGGGGATTACATCCCGCAATATTTTTGATTATTTAGGGCCTGTGGATTCCTAAGGCTCTGCCTTAAAAATCCACAACCTTTACAAAGGTTGACGAAACTTTTATGTCGCGACTGTTTCTTTTCGGCGTTAGACACTGCTTATGTATCGTAAGTTGTTCGTATGCGGTCAGGAACCCGTGGACTTATACCGGCTCACCCCAAACCGCCAGAACAGCCAGCAAGGCGCCGCAAACAGGCAGGCAATCAGCGGCAGGAAAATGTTTACCGGGTTTTTGGACCGGCCCAGCACATACAGCAGGGGGTAGTACTGAATCAGGGCGTAGGGAACTACAAAGGTGCAGAAAGCAAGCATCCCCTTGCCGTAAATGCCAATAGGATACTTGCCGTGCTCAATAGCCCCATAGCTGAACACATTCATAAACTCCAGCCCCTTCAGCGTGAAAAAGGCGAAGGCCCCATCCAGCAGGAAAATGGCGGAAAAGAGCACCGAGCCGCCGATAATCATGAAAATGACGGCGAACACCCGGGGAAAATTCCAGTCTACATGGCAGCTGAGCAGGCCGTAAACCAGCATAACAATGCCCTGGAGCAGCTGGCCAATGCGCACAAAGTCTACCCGGTAGGCCAGTACCTGAAAAATTTCGTTTCGGGGCCGGCAGAGCACCCGGTCAAATTCCCCATTGGCAATCATGGTATCGAATGCCTTAAAGCCCGCGGCAAACATCTGGGCCACAGAAAAGCCCATAAGCATAATGCCATAGCAGAGCAGAACCTCCTCGTAGGCGAAGCCCGCCACGGCGTGGAAACGCTGAAACATGAAGAAAATCCCCAGAAAAACGGTAAAGGAGGTGAGGAAGGAACCAATTACCGTGGCGAAAAACGAGCCCTTAAACTGCATGGCGCTCTTTAAGTGGATGGCAAAATATTTTCCATATAATTTCAGCATGGTTCAACCTCCCTGTACAATCACGTTTTTCAGCTCTTTTTGCTCCAGCAGCTTGCCGATTAGAACCAGGGCCCCAATCCAGAAAAGCTGGAGGAGCATAAGGCGGACCATTTCCTGGCCGGCCAGGTCTCCGGTGTAAATGCGCAGGGGCACATTTTCCATAGCGGAAAAAGGGAGAAGCTCCAGAAACCACCGAAGCTTTTCTGGAAAGAAAGGCAGGGGGATAATGGCTCCAGCAAGAAAATCGCTGATGCCTACGGCCATCAGCCGGACACCCCGGGGGGAAATGGTGTGGAAGGTAATCATGTAGACGATCATGCACAGGGCCGTGACCACTCCCAAGGCCAGAGCCAGGGAAAGGAGGAAGCTCAGAAAAGTGCCCAAGCTGGGGGGAGCCATCAGCCCATAGGGGGCCGGGATGAAGAAGGCCACCGCCAGGGCGGGCACGCAGCGCAGCAGGGCATTGGCCAGGCGGCTGGCCGCCGACCGGGAAAACCACATGCCGTATACATCCACCGGCCGGCACAGCTCGTAGGACACATCGCCAGAGGAGATCACGTTGAAAAATTCGCCATCCATTGCCCCCACGCTGATGAGGCCCAGCAGGGCCTGCTGCAGCCAAAAATAGGAGCAAGTGGCCTGAAAGCTCATGGGAAAAGCCGAGGGGTCGCTCTCATAAAAGGCTTTAAAGGACAGAATCAGCATGGCTCCCCAGAAAAACTGGGTAAACACCCCGGCCCAAGCCGCCACCCGGTACTGCAGGCCCATGGTAAACCGCAGGCGGAAAAAGGATAAGTATTTTTTCATGGCCCTGCCCTCAAACATCGAACTTCTTGTAGAGCTGGGCCAAGGTTTCGTCAATGTGCTCGCCGCCCCGGTGGATGTCCTCCAAGGTGCCGTCCAGCAGGACCCGCCCCTTGCCGATGAGAATAATTCGAGAGGCCAGGGCCTCAATGTCCTGCATATCATGGGTGGTAAGGAGAACCGTGGTGCCCCGCTCCTGGTTCAGGCGCTTTACAAAGTCCCGAACCGCCAGCTTGGACACCGCGTCCAGGCCAATGGTGGGCTCGTCCAGAAAAAGGATTTTGGGGTTATGGAGCAGGGAGCCCGCAATCTCGCAGCGCATACGCTGGCCTAGGGAGAGCTGGCGGGCCGGGGTACGAATGATATCCCCCAGATCCAAAAGCTCGGAGAGCTCCTTGAGATTTTTTTGGTAAACCGGGCCTGGCACAGCATAGATTTCTTTGAGAAGCTCAAAGGAATCTACCACCGGCACATCCCACCAAAGCTGGCTGCGCTGGCCAAAGACCACGCCAATTTCTTTCACATGGCGGGCCCGCTGCTTCCAAGGTACTCTGCCATCTACAGAACACATCCCGCTGTCCGGGGTCAGAATGCCGCTGAGAATCTTGATGGTGCTGCTTTTTCCCGCGCCGTTTGGGCCAATATACCCAATCATTTCCCCATCGGCTACAGAAAAGCTGATGCCGTCCAGGGCGTGGACATCATCGTAGTCCCGGTGGAAAAGGGCCTTAACCGCCTGGGTAAAGCCAGCCTCCCGCCGGGCAACGCGGAAAGTCTTGCGCAGGTCTTTCACTTCAATCATGCAGAACACTCCTTTCATTTTCCCAATTCTGATGTATTTGAGCTGATGACGTCCCGGAAGCCGCGGTAACCCGGGCCCTGCTTTTTTGGGCAGGGAAGATCATTATAGCTCTCCCTTAAATTTATGTCAATGTAGATTTTTGATGAATTTAAGGTAATGTTTTTAGCTATAACAGAGAGCAGGGCGGGGATGTGGCCAGGCTTGGGGATGGCCGGCATGGTTGAGCCAAGCTTTTCCTTTTGTGCCTTGCCTTTTGTTTTGTCCTTTATTAGGCGATTCTTCTGCAATTTTCCCATTGCTTTTTTGCTTTGGAAATGGTATACTAATTTAGTATACATTATCACAACAAGGAGGCAAGCATCCATGAACCAGCCGAAAAAAACTGCCCGCCCTGTAGGTTTCCCCTTGGCGGCAGCCGTTTTTGTCCTGCTAATCCTTTTGGTGGTCTCGTTTACTGCCTTGCTGGGCTCCGCGCCCCATATTCCTCTGCTGGCCGCCGCGGTTTTGGCTGCTGCCGTGGGGGCGGCCCACGGCTTTTCTTGGCAGGAAATGATGGACGGCATTACAGACGCCATCCAGCCCGCCCTTCCCGCCCTGCTAATTATTATGTCCATTGGTATTCTAATCGCGGCCTGGATGGCTGGGGGAATTATTCCTACAATGGTGTACTATGGCCTGCAAATTATTTCCCCCCGGTTCTTTCTGGTTACGGCTTTGCTGCTCTGCTCGCTGGTTTCCTTGGCCATTGGCAGTTCTCTTTCTACCATTGGCACAGTGGGGGTGGCCCTTTTTGGCATTGGGGAGGCCCTGGGCATTCCTTCGGCAATCACGGTGGGCGCGGTGGTTTCCGGCGCGTATTTTGGCGACAAAATGTCCCCTCTCTCTGACACTACCAACCTGGCCCCCTCGGTCTCTGACACCAATGTGTTCGACCATATCCGCCACATGATGATGACCACTACCCCCACTTACCTAATCTGTATCCTTATTTATGGGGTGCTGGGCTTTGTGTTTGCCAATGGCGCCGGCGACGGAGGGGATGTGCAGGCCACTCTGGGGGCTCTCGGCAAGGAGTTCACCATACATCCTGTGTTGCTGCTGCCGCCCCTGCTGGTTATTGTTATGGTAATTTTCCGGATTCCGGCCTTGCCTGGGCTTTTGGGAGCGGCGCTGCTGGGGATACTGGCCGCCCTAACCCTCCAGGGGACAGGCTTTGAGGCGCTGCTGGGCGGGATGATGAATGGCTTTTCCGCCGAAACCGGCGTGGCCCAGGTGGACACCCTGCTGAACCGGGGCGGGATTATGAGCATGATGCGCACAGTGGCCCTTATGATCATTGCCCTAAGCTTTGCAGGAATTTTTGAGCGCACCGGTATGGCAGGCTCTATTTTAGAAAAGGTGGTAGCCCGTGTAAAATCGGACAAGGGGCTGGTGATTGCAACCATTCTCACCGCCTGGGGTGTTCTGCTGGGCACTGGGCAGCAGTATGTAGCCATTATTATGACCGGGCGGCTGTTCCGCCCTCTGTATCGGGAGCGGGGGCTAAAGCCCCAAAACTTAAGCCGGGCCTTAGAGGACGCGGGAACTGTATTCGGCGGCATTGTGCCCTATAGTACTGGGGCGGGCTTTACGGAAAATGCCCTGGGGGTTTCCGCCTGGCAGTACGGGCCCTTTACCTTCTTTGGGTGGCTGAACCCCCTGGTGGCCATTGCCATTGCGGCCATGGGGAAGAGTATGCCCAAGGTGGAAGGGAAGGAACCAAAGGCATAAACATAAAAAAGCGCCTGGGCGCTTTTTTGCAACCTATGGGGCAAGTGAAGCAAGGAGAAGTGGAAAATGCCAATTGACCAATTGCCCAAGAAAAAGTTCCCGGGCCATCCAAAGTGAAGTTTAGGGGAAAGGAAACCCAGTTTCGTTTACACTGGCAGCCATGCCGCCGATTGGAAAATCGGTACCTGCCAATTTTGAAATGCGTTTCCAATCTCAATCCCAGGGCGTGGGCTGGCCAAACTTCCTCCTGGTCGCGGATATGCCTCGAAACGGATCCTCCAGTCTCCAGAACAGCAGGGGGTCCCAGGTATAGTACCAGTACCCCTTTACCGGCAGTTTGTACAATCCAGGCACATTCACTCCCAGCAGCTTAACCGGCCGAGGAGAAAACCCTACAACATCCCGCTGGCCTGCCTGGTTTTCCATACCGTATATGGCAAATCCAGTCCCGCCTCCTATGGAATCCCGACGGATGCTTTCTATGTCCGTTTTCATTTTTTCTACTCGAAAATATCGAAAGGAATTGAGAGCCTGGCAAAACCTTTCCATGTCCTCCCGGGACTCTAGAATGGCATAGTTTACCGCTGCCCCTGCCACATTGTCGGGGTCCAGCTGAAAGAGCCTGCCGGAAAAGGGGGAATGGGTCAAAAGGCTGTTGTCCCGACTGCGGATGTTGTCCTCGCTCAGGGGCAGGTACCAGTTGCTGACGGCCAGGTGGAGGAGGAGCAGGGCGGCCAGGAGGATGAGGAGAATTCTTTTTATCCGCAGCTTTTGCCTCCCTCGTTTTCCTGGATTTCCGCCTGAATGGCTTGGTCGGTTTTCATGGGGTTCCTCCGTTTCTGGGGTCAATTTTCTGATTTTTCTGGGGGCGGATTCCGCCTTAATCCCAGCCTGGTGGCAGGCTTTTATTGTGGGCATCAGCTCCGGAAGCTTCTTTGCAGGAGTCATCGCACTTCCGGAGTTCTTCTAATTGATCAAAAAAAACCTTGCCGCCGTAATACCAGACGAAATTGGTTACCTGTTTACGATGACCCCCGGAAACCCGTTGGGAGGAGGCGGATACAAGCATCCGGTGGGCCTGAAAGATGAATTCTTCCTGGCCGAAACGGATGGAGCCGTATTCTGAGGAACCCACAGGGACGGCCCCCTCCCCCTTTGGCTCCGGAATCCAAAAAAAGTAGCGGAAGCCGTTGAGATGGGACAAGATTTTTTCCACATCGTCAGGCGAGGAAAACCGGTGCCGGTGGCGGCCGGTTTCGCTGCTGACCAGGATTTCCCCCACTTGGGCGCTGTCTATGGCAAAGAGCTTGCCGTTGAAGGGTTGGTAGGTCTGCCAGGGGGATTCCATTCGCGGCAACAGGTAGTTGGGGTAAATAGAAAGTCCGAAGAGGGCAGTGGCGGCAAGGGCGAGGAGGAAAATTGTAATGAGAGCAGTCTTTTTCTTTCTGGATTTCATGATGATTCCTCCTGTAGCTTGGCCCAACTCCGAATTAGCCAGGTTCAGCCGCCATCCCCGGCAAAAAGCTTGCGCGTGCCAGGTTCGTAAGTGAGAAAGGGATTCTCCCGGGACAGCAGGTTGGCCTGCCAGGGACGATGTAGAATTTTATGGTATGCCATAGGTCCCACAGCATGGCCAGAAGAAGTGCTGTTATCAGGAATATCCGCCGCTTACCCAGCTTGCCCTGAAAGGAAAGAGTTTTTTTGTTGTTTGTCATATTCATTCATTTATACCGATTGTTTTATACGATGCAGGGCGTCTATTCTTCACATAACAAGTATAAGCGTTTTATATATAGAAGTCAACATGAATCCACAAAAATTGCAAAATACTTGCACAAAAGCATAAGTTTTGTTTCCGAAATCCCACTATAATGCCAAAGAAACCGGAAGGATTTGGAAGCTGTTTTGGGAATTTGTCCAATTCTCCCTTTCTGCCAAGCCCCTGGTGCCGGAAGGGGAGGACAGGCTGGAAAAATCGAAAAAACTTCAAAAATCTTCTTGACATTTTTCGATAGAGATGCTATAATAATCAAGCGCTGAGAGGTGAGCGATTAAAACGCAAATCCTTCAGTCAAGTGAATATGGTGCGCAGGTATGGCGGAATTGGCAGACGCGTATGGTTCAGGTCCATATGAGTGCAAGCTCTTGCAGGTTCAAGTCCTGTTACCTGCACCATGTAGGTGTTCCTTCCGCAGGGGACATCTGAAAGAAGGAACAGTCGGTTGGCTGTTCCTTCTTTGTTTTTCCTTAAAGCGGGCAGAGGTCCAATCATCCAAGCCAAAGAATATATGGGGAAAGAGATGGGGAAATGAAGCTGGAACAATACTATTTTGCCTATGGCAGCAACATGAACCAAGAGGCAATGGCTGCCAGGTGCCCAGAGGCCAAGGCGCTGGGTACTGGGTTTTTGCCAGGATGGCGGCTGGTTTTCCGGGGCCGGGGTTCTGGGAACTACCTGACCATTGAGGAGGACGGAGAACACAGTGTCCCGGTGGTGGTGTGGGCGGTGAGCCCAGAGGACGAAAGGGCCCTGGATCTTTACGAGGATTACCCCAGGTTCTATTTTAAGAAGACCCTCTCCCTTTCCTGCCGGGAGCTGGCCACTGGGCGGGAGAGGCGGGTTTTGGGCTTTGCGTACATTATGGAAAAGGGTTTCCCGGCGGGTCAGCCAACCGAGCCATATATGGCGGCCTGCCTAGAAGGGTGCAAGGCTTTTGGCTTGGACCCAGGGGAGCTATACGCTGCCAGGCGGTACAGCGAGGAGCTGGAGGAAAGGGACGGAGAAGAATAAATAGAAAAAGTTCCTGAAGCGCGGGAAAAGTCTATGAGACTCGCCCGGCTTCGGGAACTTTTATTTCGATTTTTTTACGCCCCGGTTTTAGTGGCAGTCTTTGCAGGGGCGGCCTTTTCCCGCGGCCAGGGCTTCGCTAACAGACCCATGGAGGATTGACTTGGATCTGGCCAGGGCTGGGCAGCGGTGGGTAGAGTGGTAAACCTTGCCGTTTTTTACCCAGTACACCACCGCGTCAATGTCAGGCTTCGGCGTTGGCGCTGGGGTAGGTTTGGGCGTGGGCTTAAAAGTGGGAACAGGCGTTGGCTTGGGGGTAGGATTAGGGGTGGGGTCGGGAGTAGGATTAGGGGTGGCGGGTTCTTCGTCTGGCGCGGGCGGGTCCAGAACCAGCTGGTTTTCCACCAGAACTCCCTTGGCGTTAAGCAGAATCTGGGCTACCTGGGCCCGGTTGGCGCGGTCCTTGGGCTTTAGCAGGCCATGGTTTCCTCTAATCAGCTGCTTGCTTACCGCCCAGCCCATTGCCTCCCAGGCGTAATCAGACACAGAGCCCGCGTCTGGGAAACCCTGAATCAGCTCTTGGGAATAGGAAAGATCATTGCCGGTGGCGCGGGCATAGCCATAAAGCATCACGGCCATCTGTTCTCGGGTAATGGGCTCCTCTGGCTGGAAAGTCCCGCCGCCGGTGCCATGGGCTACATCGTGCCAGTCTGCCCAGTGGGCGTAGGGGGCATAGTAAGCGCCTGGGGGAACATCCGAGTAATCTCTGGCGGTATAATCCTCAGGATTCATAGTGGACATTCGGCCCAGGATGGTGACAAACATGCCCCTGGTGGTCCAGTTGTGAGGAGAAAACCGGGTTTTCGAGGTGCCTGTGAGCAAATTATTGGTGGCGGCATAATCTACAGCGGTATAAAACCAGTCGTTTTCCGTTACGTCTACATAGTCCTCCGCGCAGGCTGCCTCTGCAGGCAGAACCAGGCAGCTTATGGCCAGCGCCAGGGCCAGTAGGGTAGAGAATATTCTTTTGCTTTTCACTTGCATACCTCATTTCTTTAAGTTGTTTTCCAAAAACACAGGGACAAGTGAAATAATACCACCTTAACCGCCGCTTGTCAATGAAGAGGACAAGAAACAGCGCAACAATGGCTGCTTCGAGTAATTTTGCTCCACAATACAAAAAAGGAGCCCCTAACGGCTCCTTCCCTGGCTGGCCCGATCTTTTTTTATGATGGCAAAGCACTGCCTGCAATAAAGCATCCGGTCCTCCGCGGGCTGAAAAGGCACCCGGGCCTCCCGGCCGCAGCAGGCGCAGGTTCCCGTATACTCTGGGCGGCGTCCCCGGCCTGCCCGGCGGCAGGCCTTGCACCGCTTGGGGGGCTGGCGAAAGCCCTTTTCTGTGTAAAATTCCTGCTCGCTGGCTGTAAAGATAAATTCTTTTCCGCATTTGCGGCAAACAATTTTTATATCCGCGTACATTCGTCATCTACCTCAATTCCATTTTTTGCACCACGGAGTTTGGCCCGCACCCGGTGGAGGGCGTTGTCAAACACCTTTAGCCGCATGCCGGCCCGGGCCTCCACGTCCTCCCGGCGCAGGCCGGCAAGGTACAGGGCAAGGGCCCGGCGCTCCAAAGGGGAAAGGGTGCTGTCTAGGTGCCGCCACATGGCTTGAAAGCTTTCCCGAAGCTCTATTTGCTCTTGGGGCTCGCCTCCGGCCAGGGGAAGGTCCTGGGCGGAGTCCAGAGAAAGGGACTCGTTGAGCATACGGTTCCCCAGGTTAGAGTGCCGCCGGGCCGCGCTGGCCATACGGTTATAAATGCAGACCCCGGCATAGGTAGAAAAGCTCGCCCCCCCAGCCTGGCGAAAGGAGCCGGCCGCCGCGTAGAGCCCGAGAAAGCCCTCCTGGAGCAGGTCCTCTTTTTCGGGCGCGGCAGGGCCCGAAAACTGCCTGGCCTTGGCGTGAATTAACCAGAGGTACCGGGAGCAAAGCTCCCCAAAGGCATCGGGCGCGCCGGCGCGAACCTGTTCTGCCAGCTGGCTGTCTGTAAGCCTGGCGTAGCAGTCGTTGGCCATCCTCCTGTCACCCCCTTTTCCTTATAATACCCCATGAATTTACGCAAGTCAAGGGTAAGTGAGAAAGGAGAGGGCCTAGGCTCTTGCCTCCATATTTATCTGCCGTCTTTCCTTGGTTTTTGTTTTTCCCGCCGCTGTCAGCAATGGGAAGATAAAAGCCCCCTTTTTTTGCCCTGTGGGGCTCAAGCTAACCATTTTGCTTGCGGATTGTCGAAAAATATGCTATACTGTCCCTAAGGCCAGCTTATAAAATGGTTTTGGCTAATGATAAAAAATTACGCGGCGTTTCAGCTGCAAGGGAGTGGGTTATTATGTATTGCAGGCATTGCGGCAGCACGGTGGATCCCAATGCTTATGTGTGCGTTCAATGTGGCGTAAAAACCGGAACAGGCTATCACTATTGCCCCAACTGCGGCAGCCCCACCGGCCCCCAGGCCGCTGTGTGCCTA
>CAJUSM010000012.1:0-40213 GCA_910588935.1 uncultured Oscillospiraceae bacterium | reverse complement strand
GTGCCTAAACTGCGGCATTTCCCTTGCGCCGCCTGTGGTTGCGCCCCCTGCCGACGCCAAGTCCAAGTTGGCTGCCGGGCTGCTGGCAATTTTTCTTGGGGCCCTTGGCGTTCATAACTTTTACCTGGGCTACACCACAAAGGCAGTGATCCAGCTGCTGCTTACTGTGGTAGGCAGTGTGCTGACCTGCGGCATTTCGGCCCTGGTGGTAGAGATTTGGGCGTTTGTAGAGGGCATTCTGCTTTTAACCGGTTCCATTAACCAGGACGGCAGGGGAATGCCCCTGAGAGGCTGAGCCTTGGCTGTGCCAGCTGTTTGGCTCCGCTGAGAAATTTTTGTTCAGTTTTTGGGAATTTTCCTTGTAAAAAATATTTAAAGACGTTATAATAAGCTGAGTAAGACCGATTCTCACTGAGAGGCTCTTTCACCCTGAAATCCCTCCGGTTTGGGCAAAAAGGCAGTATTTGCGATTTTTCAAACAAACCCTGAACCCCATTGTTTCCTTTTTTAAGTAAGCCCAAAACAATTCCGACCACTACTGAAACGAGGTGTCAGCAGGCATGGCCGAAAAGAAATCTTTCTTCTCTCGATTGGTACAGTTCACCTTTCACCGGCGCAAGGCGAAAGAAAGCGCCCCAAAGGCCGCTAAGCCCCAAAAGCATCAGCAGCCCCCTGCCGAGCAGCCCCAAGCCCAGCACAGGCCCCAGCAGGAAAAGCAGCAGCTCCCAATTAACGATCCCTTTGTGCTTTCGCTGCCTGTAGACCACCCCCTAAGCAAGCTTTGGGATTTGCGCCGCTCTCAAGCCGGCTGGCTGCCCCAGCCTGCGCTGCGTTTGGGGGGCAAACGGGAGGAGCCCCCTATTTTTCCTTTGGCAGAGGCCGAGGCGGAGCTAACCGCCCTAAAGTCCTCTCTTACCGTGTCAGCCACCCAGCGGCTGAACAGCGCCACCGCCCCCCAGCCGCCAGACACGCCTGGGCCCAACCTGGACGCCCTGCCGGTGGTGTATATTTCCCGGGATAAGCTGACCGCTTGGCTGCTTATCTACCCCCCGGTGGGGGAGGGAAAGCCGGCGGTGCAGAGCAGCCTGTTTTCGGCCCTTACCGCCAGCAAAGTGACCTATGGGGTGGACCAGGCCCAGATTGCCGCTATCCCGGAGCTTGCGGAACCCTATTTCCGCCTGTTCCTGGTGGCCAAAGGTAAGGCTCCGGTTCCCGGAAAAAACGGCGCCATTGAGGATTTGTTCCCCCGGGTAATTGAGCGCAAGCTGGCGGTAGATGAATTTAACCGGGTGGACTATACCGCTACCGGGGCCACCCAAAATATTGAAAAGGACGCGGTAATCTGCAATATTATTCCCCCCACGCCTGGCGAGCCCGGCCGGAACGTGCTGGATAAGCCCATTCCCACCCAAGACGGCGTTCCGGCTGTGCCCCCTATGGGCAGAAACACCACCCTCTCGGAGGACGGCTCTGCCCTGATTGCCGCCCGTACCGGCAGCCTGCAGTTTGTGGGCAACACCTTCCAAATCCACCCTGTACTGGAGATTGAAGGCAATGTGGATTACTCCAGCGGCAGCGTGAACTTTCTGGGGGATGTGCACATCCACGGGGACGTGTGCAGCGGCTTTACCGTGCGGGCCATGGGAAATATTAAGGTAGACGGCGTGGTGGAGTCCGGCACCATTGAGGCCGGCGGCGACCTGGTGCTGGCAAAAGGGGTGCTGGGCAACAACCAGGCGGTTATCCGGGCCAATAAGGACATTGTGGCAAAGTATATGGAAAACTGCAGCGTTTTTGCCCGGGGCAACCTAACCGCCGAGTGTATTATTGGCTGCGAGGTGTACTGCGATTCCGCCGTATACACCCAGTCTGGCAGGGGCACCATTATTGGGGGCAAAATCTGGGCGGCCCGAGAGGTGGCCGCCACCATTGTGGGGTCAAAAACAGAGGTGCGCACCCAGATTACCCTGGGCGGGCTGCCCTGTGAGGACTTTGAGAAAAAGGTAATTAGCCAGGAGATTGACGACATGGAAAAGGAGCTGGAGGAAATCCAGCGCCAGCCAGATAGCCCGGTAAAACAGAACCGCGTCTCTAAGCTGCGGGTTCAGCTTTCGGTAGACCGGCTAAAGCTGAACCAGTGCAACAAAAGCCTGGAGGCAATGCAGGAAAATATGGACCAGCGCTCCCCTGGCCGGCTGACCTTTGGCACGGCCTATGCCAACACTTTTGTGGAGATAGACGGGGACCTAATGCATATCCGCAACGAAACCCGGCAGTGCAGCGCCATGCTGATAGACGGAAAAATAAAGCTTGTGAGTTGAACGTTTCTAAGCCCGGCGGCTTTTGCCGGGCTTTTTCTTTTGCAGCTTTATTTTTTATATTTCTTTAAATCGTATAAAAGAATATTTCGTTTATGATATAATATTTTAAATCATAGGTTCTATCGTCATAAGGAGATGAATAGGGCAAGGGAGGGGTTCTGATAAATGAGAAAGCGGGTTATGGTTGTAGATGACTCTATGCTGGTGCAGTTTCAAATACAGAATATTTTAAGCGGCTCAGGGTACGAGATTGCCGCCTGCTGCTGGACCGGGGAAGAGGCCCTGCACCGGTACGAGCAGATTGCGCCGGACGTAGTGACCATGGATATGGTAATGCCAGGCATGAGCGGGCTGGAAACGGCCCGGGCTATCTTGCGTGACCATAACGACGCGCGAATTGTCATGGTCTCTGCCCAAAGCCAGGAGGATGGGGGCGAGACCTCCCAAAAGGCAAGGGAAATTGGGGCAATGGGCTTTTTAGATAAGCCAGTGCAGGGCATTCAGCTACTGGCCGCTTTGGACTATGCCACAGCGGGGCAATAGGGTTTATGGTATATATTATGGGGTAAACGGCAAAAGGCGTCCTCAGAAGCAATGCTTCTGGGGGCGCCTTTTCTTGACAAGGAAATAGGCCCATGCTGCCATAAGTTCACTATAGACCAGAAAAGGGGATCCCCCCTTTTCTGCAAAGCGTTTTCTGTGTTTTTCTGGCCCTTGGGGAGGGGACAGGGTTGGGCTTTGGCCCTTGCCCGGGGATCCGAAACGGAGGGATCTTTTACCCCGCATACACCGCTTTATCACCAACAAGCCGGGGGAGAACTACAGGTTCAACGGCTGCGGGCGATATGCAATGGGGGCTTAGGAGAGCCAGAATATGGGTATGAATTTTTTGCCGGGCTCACCTGAGGATGTGTTCACCCAGATGTATGCTTTTGACCACTTTCGAGGCGACTATGTGACAGATTTCCTGCTCAGTGCTGGGCGCAAGGACTTTGTGGAGGATATTTTCGCCTAGTGCGGCTATGAGGCCCCCTTTGTGCCGGAAAAGCGGGTTAAGGCTGAAAAGGAGGTTTTGCTTGAGAAAATCCTGGGTTGCATTGACTGGGGCGTGCCGGTGATCGGCAATCTGATGATATCCGGCCACATCAGTTGAATTGTGTTCGCGGGGTATGAAGAACAGGGAAAAACCCTATTGTTCCTAACGGATAATATGAGCCGGCTAGAAGCGGGAGCAAAAGGATTGGGGTCAGATTTACTGCCGCGCCCTAGAAAGGCTCCCAGGGCTTTTGGCCACGCGTGCCCCTAAGCTCTGCTTTGGCCCGGTTCCGTTTCGGGCTTAGGCGGACGAGATAGAGAGGCGGTTATCAGGGGATAGAGCCATAGGAATTTCAGCGGGACAAGTGGTTTTACTATACAAACTATATTTGTGTTCCCGCTGCCAATGGCACCTGCTGTACCGGGAAATTGCGGCAAAGCTTCGGGAGTACGCGGGCCTTGGGGACCAGGTGCTGGCTGTTTTGAAGCAGAAGCTCCATTGAGAAGGGCTGGTTTTGCCCCGGCTCTTTTTTATCACAATCCCTTGCTTTTTTCTAAAAATACTGTATAATAATTTACGAATTTACAATTTTAGAAAGGAACGAAGAAACATGCCAACTACAAAAAGAACCCGTTTTATTGCCCTTAGCGCCGCCATTGCCGCCCTTTACGCGGCCCTTACTTATGTGGCCGCCGCCCTGAATTTGGCCTATGGCCCCATTCAATTCCGCTTTTCCGAGGCCCTTACCGTGCTGCCTGCCTTTACTCCGGCCGCCATTCCCGGCCTGGCCCTGGGCTGCTTTTTGGCCAACCTGGCCAGTCCTTTGGGAATTGTAGACTGGGTGTTCGGCACCGGCGCCACCCTGCTTGCCGCTCTTGGCACCGCGGCCCTTTCCAAGATCCGGTGGAACCGACTTCCCGTTTTGGCTCCCATTCCTCCCGTGCTGGCCAATGCCCTGATTGTGGGGCTGGAGGTCTCCTGCCTCTCTCAGGCCGGCACTTTTGCCTGGTCTAATTTTTCCCTCGCGGCCTTTGGGGCGGGGGCTTTTTCGGTGGGCATTGGGGAGCTTGCGGTGTGCTTTTTGCTGGGCCTGCCCCTAATGGCCGCGATGGAAAAAACCGGCCTGGCCCGGAAACTCTCTGCCTAAACAGCCAAAAGGAGGCGCCGCCATGCAAGCTTTCCAGCTGCTAAAACGCCGGCGGGGCAGCGGAATAAAGCCTGCTGCGCCTGTCCGCGTTATTGTAGGCAGTTTTCTGCTTTTGGTTTTGCTGGGCACTGTGCTGCTCACCTTGCCCTTTTCCTCTGCAGAGGGCAGCTTTACCCATCCCCTAGACGCTTTGTTTACCGCTACCTCTGCCACCTGTGTAACCGGCCTGGCTGTGGTAGATACCACTGCCCACTGGTCTGTTTTTGGCCAGGTTGTGGTGCTGCTCCTTATCCAGCTGGGAGGCCTGGGGCTCTCTACCTTTGCCATGGCATTTTCATTGCTGGTCCACCGCAGGCTGGGCATACGGGAAATGGTGCTGGCCGGAGAGGCCTCTGGTGGCGACCTGCCCAACGCGGCGGGTATGCTGAAGCTGATGCTGGGCTTTACCTTTGCCTGCGAGCTGGCCGGGGCCCTGCTACTTATGGTCCGGTTTGTGCCGGCCTATGGAGGCCGGGGCGCCTGGGCCGCGGTGTTTGTGGCGGTATCTGCCTACTGCAACGCCGGCTTTGATATTTTGGGCTTTGTGCCGGGCAATTCCAGCCTTACCGCCTTTTCCGGCGATCCTTTGGTGTGCCTTACCATATCTGTGCTTATTATTACCGGCGGCCTGGGCTTTGTGGTGGTTCGGGACATTTGGCAGTGCAAGCTTTTGCCCCCCATAAAGCACCGGAACCCCAAAAAGCTGAACTTTCACTCACAAATTTGCCTGCTGGCCACCCTTGCCCTGCTGGTGCTGGGCAGCCTAGGCTTTTTTCTGCTGGAGTACAGCCGCACCATGGAGGGAATGGGGCTGGGGGAAAAGCTGAACACTGCCTTTTTCCAGTCTGTTAATACCCGCACAGCTGGCTTTGCCTCGGTGGATATTGGGGCCCAAAGCGGGTTTACCAAGGTGCTCTCTGTGGCCCTTATGTTTATTGGGGGCTGCCCAGGCTCTACGGCGGGGGGCGTAAAGACCACCACCCTGGTGGTGCTGCTGGTTACGGTAATCTCTACCCTTCGAGGCCGTGAGGAGGCGGTGGTGCTTCGCCACCGGTTCAGCCCGGCGGTGGTGTTCAAGTCCCTTACCGTTGTTCTGCTGGGGCTTACCGTGGTATTTGCGGATACCTGCGCCCTGGTGGTGCTCAACCCCCAGCACTCTTTCCTCAACCTGCTTTACGAGTCCGCCTCGGCCTTTGGCACGGCCGGCCTCAGCGCTGGCGTTACCGCCCGGCTGGAGCCGGTTTCCCGGGTGATCCTCACAATTACCATGTTTATTGGCAGGGTGGGCCCCCTTTCCTTTGGCCTTTCTATCCTCATGCGGGCAAAAAGCTCCCAAACCGTGCTGCCAGAAGGGCGTATGCTGATTGGCTAAGGCTTTTCATCCTTCATGCCTACATGGGCCTGAATGGCCCGGAAAGTCTCTTCGCTGATTACATGCTCAATCCGGCAGGCGTCCTCAGCCGCTACCTGGGGGTCTACCCCTAAAGAGGTGAGCCAGCGGGTGAAGAGAAGGTGGCGCTCATAAACGCTCTCCGCAATTCTGCGGCCCTCTGGGGTAAGAGAAATCAGGCCATCCCGGTCCATGGTGATGCAGCCGTTTTCCCGCAGGTGCTTCATGGCCACGCTGACGCTTGGCTTGCTGAATTCCATTTCAGCGGCAATGTCCACAGAACGAACAAAGCCCTTGCGCTGAAACAGAATTAGGATAGTTTCTAAATAGTTTTCAGATGATTCCTGTATTTTTCTCAAAGCCCACATTCCTTTCCGTAATTGACTGTGTTAGCACTATTATAGCTCACGGGCCAAGGGAATGCAAGGGGAGCAAAACACAGCCCAGAGAGACGGGGTGGTTTGGGTACAATCGCTTTGCAGATCCATGGAACCAGCAAGAAATCTCCCTGCCCCCGCTGAAAGGAGCCTTCCATGCCCCGGTATTTTGCCAATCTCATTCCAGGCGCCCAAGAAATTGCCGCCGCCATTTTGCGCCAGCGCCTGGCCCCTAATCTTAGTATTCTTGCCCAGTCTTCTGGCGCCATAGAGTTTGAAACACCGGTGCCTTACTCAAGCCTGAATCTTTTTTGCTGTAACAATATCTTTTTGGTACTGGCCGCGGCCCATGTTAAGCCAGACCTGGCCGGCCTGGAACGCTTTCTTCGCTCCCTGCCGGAAAACCCTGGCTGCCTATGGGACCAAGCCGCCCCCTTGGGAAAAGGGAAGACCTTTCGGGTGGTTACCTCCTGCCAAAACCAGCTTGTGTCGGTGAGCCCTGAGGCCAAGCGGGCGCTAGAGAGGAAAATTGCCGGCGAAACCGGGCTGCGCCTAAACCGCGGCCTGCCGGATGTGGAGTTTTGGGTAAGCCTGCGCCGGGACGGCAGCGCCCACTTTCTAAAGCGCCTCTCCCGCCACCGGGCCTATGATAAGCTCCTCCACCCTGGGGAGCTGCACCCGGAGCTTGCTTATATGATGTGCTGGCTGAGCAAGCCTAACCATAGAGACATTGTGGCCGACCCCTTTTGCGGGTACGGGGCCATTCCGGTGCAGCGGGCCAAGCGGTTTCCCTTTTGCCAGCTGTTTGCCTTTGATACCGATGCCGGCGCCCTGTCCTTGGCCAGAGAAAAGCTGCCCCGGCGGGAAAACCTGGTTGTGGCCAAGCACAACGCCCTGCGTCTGGCAGAGGCTTTGCCCAGAAAAGGCGTGGATGCCATTATCACAGACCCGCCTTGGGGCCTGTACGAGGATTTGGGCATAGAGCTGGCCCAGTTTTACCGCCAGATGCTGGACTCCTTTGCAGAGGTGCTCCGCTCGGGGGGCCGGGCAGTGGTGCTAACCGCCGGAAAATGGGAGCTGGAGAAGGCGCTGGCTGGGTCTGAGTTTGTCCGGGGAGAGCGATACGATATTTTAGTATCGGGAAAAAAGTGCGGGCTGTTTTGCCTGAACCTACCCTAAGCCCTGGCCATCAGCTGGAAAAACCGGCGCGTAGAGGGCGGCAATCTTACACCCTTGTAAGCCAGCAAAAGTTTTCTTAAGAATTCTCGTAAGATTTTTGCAAGATTTCCCTGTTATCATCATCCCATAAGAAAGAGCCCCCCAGAAAAAGCGGGAGAACATATGCCATAAGGGGCTTGCTTTTAGTCTAAATGATAAGGGAGAGAATCGCCATGAAAAAGAAAGCTGCGCCTTTTAAAGTCCTTCGCTGCACCATTCTGATTTTTGTTGTGCTGTGCTTGTGTGGAGCCGGCGTGGTTACTGCCCAGGGCTATGGCATGTACAGCCTGGCGGCCCTGCCCACTGCCCAGGCCGCCGGGGAGGTTCGGGGCCAGGCGGGCTTTACCCCCCTGGAGAACCTGCCGGATACCTACCTGCAGGCTGTGGTAGCTGCCGAAGACCACCGTTTTTACCAGCATGGCGGTATCGATATCCTAGCCATTGGCCGGGCCCTGGTTCGGGATATCATCTCTTTATCCTTTGACGAAGGGGGCAGCACCATTACCCAGCAGCTGGCAAAGAACCTGTACTTTACCCAAGAGAAGGAGCTGAGCCGCAAGGTGGCCGAGGTTTTTATGGCTTGGCAGCTAGAGGCGGATTTTTCCAAGGAGGAGCTGCTGGAGCTGTATGTGAACAGCATCTATTTTGGCAGCGGCTGCTACACGGTAGGCGATGCCAGCCGGGAGTATTTTGATTGTGAGCCTGGCCAAATGACGGATTTTCAGGCCACGCTGCTGGCGGGCATTCCCAACGCCCCCTCTGTGTACGACCTAAACGAAAACCCAGATTTGGCCCAGCAGCGCCAAAGGCAGGTGGTGGGCCTTATGGTAAAGTACTGCGAGGGCCTGGACCAGGACTGGGCAGACAGCGTGCTTGGCCAAAGCAGTACGCGGGAGAGCGAGGTGGCCTTATGCGCAGGGAACTAATAGAAAAGCTGGAAGCCATTACCCAGGAAGAGGAAAAGCTTTTGGCAGGGGGCGGGGTGGACCAGGCTATTTACACCTCTTGCCAGGACTTTACCGTGGAAAGCGGCAGGCTTCTTTCCCGGGGGCGCCTGATTACCATGCGGCCCCATACCCGGTTTGCCGCCTTTCCGCCCCATACCCACAATTATATTGAGATTGTCTATATGTGCGCAGGGCATACCTTTCATCGGGTCAATAATTCCCCGGCCCTGGAGCTAAAGGCTGGAGAGCTGCTGTTTTTAAATCAGCATGCCAGCCATGGGGTAGAAAAGGCGAGCCAAGAGGATATCGGGGTCAATTTTATTGTGCTGCCCCAGTTTTTCGATTATGCCTTGGATATGACCGGCACAGGCAATGTGCTTGCCCGGTTTTTGCTGGATGGCCTGCGAAAAAGGGGAGGCGAGCTTAGCTGCCTGCACTTTCAGTGCGGCCAGGCGCTGCCCATACAGAATCTGGTAGAAAACCTGCTGTGGCGGCTGATAGATTCCGGCGGCGCTTCTGACAGGGTAACCCAGGCTACCATGGGTTTGCTGCTTATGGAGCTGTTAAACAGCCGGGAGAATCTTTTAAAAGAAGGCGCCGGCCAGGGCGGCGCGGTGGTGGCGGCCCTGGGAGAAATCCAGCGGAATTACCGCCAGGCCGACTTAACCAGGCTGGCTAAGGAGCTGCATGTGTCCCTGCCATACCTGAGCTCGGCCATACACCAGGCCACTGGGCAGACCTTTAAGGAGCTGCTGCGGGAAAAGCGCCTGGGGCGGGGGGCGGAGCTGCTGGCGGAAACCACGCTGCCGGTGGAGGATATTATAGGGGCGGTGGGCTATGACAACACCAGCTATTTTTACCGAAAGTTTCGAGAGCGGTATGGAATGTCTCCCAAGCAGTACCGGGAAAATGCCAGAAAGCAGACATAAAGAGCGAAACGGCACGCCGTTTCGCTCTTTTTTTGCAGCCAGCCTGGGGCTTTGTTATTCCAAATCCGGCTCCAGGCCCTCTGCCGGTACCATGGTCCAGGCCTCCTCCTCCAGGCCCTTCCCCTCCAGTGTAATGTAAACCGCCAGCTCCTTTCCCGCCATGGTTTCCAGCTCCTCTGAGGCAAGAATTTCTGAAAAGAGCTCTGGCGTCCATTTGCCTGGCAAAAGCATGTCCCTGGTAGCGTCGTTCTGGTAGACAAAGTATTCTCCCTCTGCTTTCCACCCGGGTTTTTGGCCCAGGTTTTGCACCAGCTCCGCTGCAGGCTGGCCTTCTGCCTCAGGGATCCAAACCCTTGCCCGCAGCCGGCACCCGGCGCGGCCCCGGTTGCAAAAGCGCACTCCCCCGGGGGCCGGCTCCCCAGGCCAGAGCACAGCCTGTCCTTCTCCATCCTCCTGCACACAGAGAGAGGCCTCCATGTTCATCGGGGCCTTTTGGGGCTCCAGGCGGCAGCTTAACCCCCAAAACAGGGCAAGCACCGCCATGATTCCCGCGCCGGCCAGCTTTTGCGGCTTCATTTTCATTCCTCCTCTCCTGAGCTTTGGGCTTGTCCCAAAAGCCACCGGCCCCCCGGGATGCCCTGCGCGGCCCCAGCCCCCTGAAAGCTGGCAGAGGCCCGGCAGCGCTGGGTGCTTACCGTATCGTTTTCAGGGCAAACCCCAAGGTATAGCTGCTGAGGGGGCTCTTGGCCGCCCACCAGGCTTACCGTGTACAGGCCAAAGGGCAGCTCCTGAAACCGGCAGGCGGGCGTTCCCGCTTCGGCCAGCTGATACAGGGTAAAATGTTCCCCCTTTAGGCACACCAAAGCGCCGGCGGGGGCTGTTACGGTAATGGTACCGCTTACAACCGTTACCCTGCACAGCCCATGCACCCAATGGTCCCCGTTTTCTTCCGAAAGCATGGCGCTGAAAAGGTATTCGCTGTTTTGCTGGGGCATTTCCTTGGCCAGCTCTTTTAGGGGAACAGGGCCCTGGGGGGTAACCCACCGGCACTCCAAATACTGGGGATCTGTATAAAGGGCCTGGGCCAGGGTCTTTTCCAGGGGGCTGGAAAGCAGGGTCTCTCCCAAGAAGATCTCTTGCTCCAGAAGGAGCAGGTCGGGAGGATGGCCGGCGGCGGCTTGGGGCAGGGCAAGGAATAGGGCTGCCAGCACCAAAGCAGGAAACCATGATTTTTTTGTGGGCACAGAAACTCCTCCTTTCGTGTTATAGTTAACGCGGCTCAAACTGGGCAGAATATCTCTTTTGAACCAGCTGCCTGCTGAAAAATCCCTGTTTCACGGTTTTCAGCGCGTTTCCTATAAGGACAAGGTATCATATGCGGCGGGCAAAACCCGTCGAAGCCTGTGATAGAGAGGAAAGTTTCTGAAACCCCGCAATTTCGGGGCATTCTCCTCTTGCAAGTCCGCTCTTTTTCATGTACAATATTCTTATACAGCATTTACCTGCTGGGAAAAAACAGGAGGTGAAGGATGTGGTGCGGATCATTACGGATTCTGCCGCTGACTTTGAACCGGAGGAACTGAAAAAAATGAATGTGGCCTGCGTTCCCCTTTCCGTATCGTTTGGCCAGGCCGAGTACCAGGAAAATATCAATCTCTCGAAAAATGCCTTTTACGAGATGCTCTTGGCCGGGAACGGCTTTCCCTGTACTTCTCAGCCCTCGCCTGGGGCTTTTGAGCGGCTCTTTGTTCAGGGCAAGGGGGAAGATACGGTGATGGTAACTCTCTCCTCCGCGCTTAGCGGCACCTGGCAGGGAGCCCGCGCGGCAAAGGAGCGGCTGGGAGCCAGGAACTGCTATGTGGTAGACAGCCGAAACGCTACCGGCGGCCAAAGGCTGGTGGTAGAAGAGGCGGTGCGCCTGCGGGACGCCGGGAAAAACGGGAAGGAGATTGCCCGGGCCCTAGAGGTGTTCCGAAAACGGATTGCTCTGTATGCCTGCATTGATACCCTGGAGTACTTGTACCGGGGCGGCAGAATCCCCCGTTCGGCCTATGTGCTGGGCTCCGCCGCCCGGCTGAAACCCATAATCACCGTAACCCAGGAGGGCCTGGTGGAAAACATCGGCAAGGCCTTGGGCCTGGAGCGGGGTATGGAAAGCCTGGCCCAAAAGCTGGAAAAGCTCCCGCCGGATCCGGCTTATCCCATCTATATTATGTATACAGATTCTCCAGACAATGGAGAGCGTTTTGCGGCCCGCCTAAAGAAGAAGGGTTACAAAATCTCCCGGCGGCGGCTGATTCAGGTAGGCGCGGCCATTGGCAGCCACATTGGCCCAGGGGGCGTGGGCGTGGTATATGTGGCGGCTGAGGGGGAAAACCGGGAATAAAGGCGCCAGGGGCAGCCTGAAACCATACGGGAGAGCGAAGGGTTCATTATCCCGGCTTTTTTGCGTTGCACTCTTTTGCGTTTGTGCAGAGGGACAGAGCGGGGGAAAAACAGAAAATGCACCAGACCTGGCGGCATATCGTAAACGAGCTGTGCGCTGTCTTAAAGCGGGACAACGCCTTTACAGAGCGGTTTACGGCGGAACAGTTTGCAGATGTTCTGTTTTCCCTGATATTGTCTGCTTTGTTGGGGCAGAACGATAATTCCGCCGTTGTGTTGGAGCTTGTGCGCAGAACCCTTTACTAGAGTCTGTTTGAAAAAACGAATCCGCTGTCTTGTTGCCCAGAAACGGCCATCTTCCGCTTCGAAAATCCTGGTAATAGGATTTTTTAATGGTTCGGGGCGGCAAGGAAGAGCGTCAATCCTGTCTGTTCGGATGGATTGCCGTGGTGCTGGGAGAGGGGGACTCGTTCCATTTGGTTCCTGGCGGGGCTGCCCTGTCAGTGGTCAGGGCAGCCTTGCGCCAAAAACCATAGAGATAGGGCATTTCGTTGGATGCGGCTGACCATTGTGTTTAGTTTCGGTTTTTACATTCCGGTGGTGTTATGGGCAGGCAGCTTTTCTTTCATCGGGATGCTGATGATTCTGAAAACCTGCGCCTATGTGCGGGCAGTACTAATCGGTTATTTCGCTATGAAACGGGAATGCAAATAAAGGAGGAACATCCATGAAGCGATACATAAATATGGCTTTGCTCTACGCTGTTTTCGCAATGGCTGGCGGGGTATTTTATCGGGAATTTACCAAGTTCAACGATTTTGCCTCAAAAACGACCCTTTCGGTTATCCATACCCATTATTTTCTGCTGGGCATGGCGTTTTTTCTCTTGCTTCTCCTGCTGGAAAAGAACTTCTCTTTCACCAGCGCCAAAACCGGCCGTATCCTGGTTCTCTACCATATCGGTCTGAATTTGACCGCCGTAATGCTTGGCGTGCGGGGGGTGGCCCAGGTGCTGGGCCTGGGCTTTTCTTCTGGCATGAATGGGGCAATATCCGGTATTGCCGGAACAGGGCATATTTCCCTGGGCGTCAGTATCGTTCTTTTGCTGATAGAAATTAAACACAGCATACCGGCGGCACAGCGCTGATTGGCGGCCCCAAGGGCAAAAAGCGATAGCGTCCCCTACAAATTTGCGTCTAAGCAAAGCTCCCCGGCCCGCGGTTTCACGACAAAGTCTTCTTTTTCCACCTTCACCCCGATCTGTGTCAGGTCGATGCCGGGAAAGCCCGGGCGCCTCTCCTGTATTTCTGTAAGGCTTTGCCGGGTTCCCGTTATCAGGGCTGGCTGGTCGCCAGCCCTCCGGTTACAACCACGCAGTCTGGATTCAGCAGCAGGGGAAACCGTGTTTTCAGCCAGCTGGCGCCGTGCTCGATGCCGGCAGCATGCCGAACACCATGGCGCTATTGCTTTTGACGCCTTTTATGGGCTTGCCGTTTACAACAATACCGCCTCCCGTGCCGGAGCCCAGCACCATTCCCAGCGCGGCGTCACAACCCCTTTTCACCATTCGCCTACGGTAGCGGCAGCGCCGTCGGTTTCTGCTGCCATAGGCAGGCCCGGCTGTTTTTCCAATTCCGCGCGCAGGTTTGCGCCAATGAGGAAATCCAGGGTGTATGCCCAGCAGGTTTCCCTATCCGGCCACTGGTGGAAACCGCGATACCGTCCGCTTGGTCCAGCAGGCCCTTCAACAAGCTTACCAGCCCGTCAAAATAGCGCTTAGGCTGTTTTCTAGTCTAAGCAGCCCTCCTTTGCGGGCATTACATCGTAAATGCTGAGACCCTTGCCATCTTCATTCCAAGCGCCCTTGGCCTGCATACTGGACACAGAGCCGCCCCACAAAAAATCTTTTTCAAACAAGCCCTAGCTTTTCAGATGTTTATTTGTTGGAAAGGTGGGGCTATGGTCAATTTAAAAGCAAGGCTGGCAGTGGGGAAGATTTTGCGCGGCGGTTTTCTGCCACCATGCGTATGGGGACGAAAAGGAATTGCCGCGGGGGTGCTGGCCTAAGGCATCAGCCTGGAGGTTGTCAGGGAAAATATATGGGGTTCCCCTATGGGGGTTGGCTGGAGCCAGGGGGATTCGCCGCCCGTAGGCCAAGGCGGCGCGGTACATCCGCCAGCACCTGCACGGCCGTTTTACGGCAGCTGCGCTGGGCTTTTGCAGTGTCTCTTATTTTGCCAAGCGGTATAAAACGTGGTTTTCCCTGGCAGGCAGGCCATAAGGCAATGCGCCCTGCTCTAGGGCCTTTTCTGTAAAAAAGCGACGCATGCTCTTCTTAAAAATACCTGCTAGGGATAGAAAATGAAAAACCGGCAAGAGGGTTTGCCCCCTTGCCGGTTTTTGCGGCTTGGTCGGTGTTATGAGGATTTCTTGCGGGCCATACCCACTCTGGTAGTTTAGCCAGTACAGAGGCGGCCTCTGCCTCCCGGAACAATTCTATTACTGCTGCTTTTTTCTAACAGGTATCCACACCTCGTACTGGGCGTTTTGAGGGTCGGGGTTTAGGTAAACCTCAATATCCGGCGCATTGGCATACTCATACCCAGAAGTAGGCAGCCATTCTGTAACAATGCGCTGTTCCAGCTCCTGAATAGAGTGGTTTGTGCCCGAACCAGGAAAAATCGCCCAAGTGGAGGGGGGCACCGTGTATTCCTCAAATTCACTGTGGCTCTTTGTGCTGGAAACAGCTATAAAGTATTTCCACTGTTCATCGTCATTACACGCGCTTACGCCTAATAAGCCCCTGGGAGGAGAATCCATAATACTGGCCAATTTTTGAATCGTTCCATTCATAGCCGCCTTTTGCCACATTTGAGGAACCACCGTGAAATTTTGCTCAATCTCCTTGTGCAGCGGCGCGGATATGCCAATAATCCGAAAAGCGTCTTTGGTTTCAATTCGATAATTCATTTCTTCAACCCCTTTAACAGCAATTGTAAATGCAATGGCGGGAAAGGATTTTACAGCCACGCCCTGGCCTTTTACCGCGGATGGCGCTATGCCATGGATGCTTTGGAAAGCCCTGTTGAATGCGGTCGGCGAGCTGTAGCCGTATTTTTCGGCAATGTCAATGACCTTTTCATGGCTGCCTTGCAGGTCCACAGCCGCTAAGGACATCCTTCTTCTTCGAATATATTCCCCAAGAGTAACGCCAGCCATATAAGAGAACATTCTTTGGTAATGATAGGCGGAGCAACAGGCGATCTGGCCCAGCCGTTCATAATCAATTTCACTGGTTAAATGCTCTTCTATATAGACAATACTCTGGTTCAGCCTTTCAACCCATTCCATCGAGATACCTCCGTCATCGCCATAACTTCCCTTTGCCTGGTCATTATAAGGGGTTTGCAAAGATTTTTCCTCTCCATACTTGCACAAAAAAGAGAGATTGAAAATCTGCGCCTATTTTATTCTTCTTAGCAACAGCCCAGCCCTATAATATAGTAACGCGAATGGGATGTCAAGGGTGGCATGAAAACGCCGCCTCTAGGGTCTCTTGTAAATCATCCCATATTGCCTTGATGGACAAGGGAGGTTTCGCCATGCTATACTGGGAACAAGGGTTAACCGTAAATTCCCTATGATAACCAATATGGAGGAAGGCTTATGAAACTGAAAATTGGAGAAAAGATTGCCCTGCTGCGAAAGGAAAAAGAGATTACCCAGACAGAACTGGCAGAGTACCTCTTTCTTGCCCCCCAGACCATATCCCGGTGGGAGGTAGGCAGCGGCGCGCCGGAGATCACCCTGCTGCCAAAGATCGCCACATTTTTCGGTGTGAGCATTGACGAGCTTTTTGGCCTGACTTCCCTGGAGCGCACAGAGGATCTGGTGGCAAAATACTCGGTGATGCGGGACAGCCGCTCTTTTCAGGAGGCTATGGAGTACATCGATTCCCAGCTTCAGTCTATCGATGCTGTCCAGAAAAACAGCTGGGGGGATGGCGGAGAGCTGGAGAGGGACCGGGATCAGCTGGAAGCGGAAAAGACCCATATGTGGATCCAGCTGGGCCGGGAGGCTTTTCAGCGGGCTCTTGAAATTGCGGAACGCTTTGTAGAGAAAACAGAGGGAAACCCAGAGCATCCCTGGTACCTGCGCATGAGGCTGCAGCGGGATCAGCTGTGGGGCGAAACCGGCAAGGGCCGGGAGATTTTGGCAGAGCGAAAAAAAGATTTTATGGACCAGCCCAATGGAACTTCCCTGCTGCGGTATCTCTCTGTACTGGATCACCGCCAGGACTACGAGGCAATTTTGGAGCTGGCAATGGGAGAAGCCCAGGCGTATCTGTTCCCCCCTGCCAAGGAAAATCTCTCTCTTTGGCGGGCGTGCATTTGCGCGGCCGCCCAGACCGGGGAAAAGAATTTTATCCGCCAATATCTGCCGCCGGTTTTGAAGGTGTGCGCCGGGGAAGATGAGCTGGACTTTCTCATGTGCCTGACAGAGGCCTACCAGGGGGAGGAACGGGAGGCCATACGGGAGCGGGCAAGGGCCCTGCTGCCGGAGGCCGGCTTGAACGAGTATTTTGAGGAGAAAATCCGGGAGAAGCTTGAAGGGGAAACCCGCGAAGAGAAGCGGGAAGGCTAACTGGCTCAAAATCAAAAAGACGCCGGGGACATCGCGCCTGGGCGTCTTTTTGATTTCCCGAGAAATCTCCCTGAATTTTCCGAAAGGCCTTGCGGGACCGGGGAAATTATTGTATCATTATCCTCAGGAAAACCACCAGAAATCAGAGAGGAAGATCCACATGCCAATTCAATACGCCATCGACCTAAAAGCCCCTGGCAAGCCCTGTCCCCATTACTGGGAATTCTGCGTGGGCAGCTGCCACGCCGCCACCATTCTCCGGGAGGATGTGCGGGAGCAGATCCGCAAGGCCCACCGGGAGTGCGGGTTCCGGTATCTGCGTTTCCACGGGCTGTTCAACGATGATATGAGCGTGTACTTTGTGCCTATGTTTGGGAAACCCATGATTTCCTTCTACAATATTGACTGTATTTTTGACTTTCTGCTGGACACCGGCATGAAGCCCTTTATTGAGCTGGGCTTTATGCCCTCTGCCCTGGCCAGCGGGGACCAGACCTGTTTCCACTACAAGGGCAATGTAACCATGCCCAAGGACGATGGGGAGTGGCAGCGCCTCATCCGCCTGCTGGGGGAGCACCTAATTGAGAGGTACGGCATTGGTGAGGTGAGCCAGTGGTTCTTTGAGGTGTGGAACGAGCCCAACCTGAACTTTTTCTTCGATGGCACCCAGGAGGATTATTTCCACCTGTACGAGCTGACCGCCCGCGCCCTAAAAGAGGTGGACCCCAGGCTGCGGGTAGGTGGGCCAGCCACCTCGGTAAATGCCTGGATTGTGCCGTTCCGCCGCTTTTGCGAGGAGAACGGGGTTCCCTTGGACTTTATCACCACCCATCACTATCCCAGCGACGACCCTCTCTCCACCATGGGCATGAACGGCCCTGGGAAAAAAGGGAAGATGTTTGACCAAGAGCAGCTGGCAAAATTGCCGCCGGAAGAGATTCAGCGAATGGTAGAGGAGTTTATTAAGCCAAAGGAGAATAAAAATCCTCGGGATATTCTGGCCCAAATGACGCAAAAAGCCCGGGAAGAGGCGGGGGATTATCCCTTCTTTTATACCGAATGGAATGGCTCTAAGGAGTTTGACACCAGCTACCAGGCGGCCTTTGTGACCCAGACCATTGCCTACAACCAGGGCTTGGTAAAGGGCTACTCCTTCTGGACAGTGAGCGACATCTTTGAGGAAATGGGGATGAAGCCCGGCCCCTTTAAAAACGAGTTTGGCATACAGACCAACCATGGGGTGGCAAAGCCGGTTTACCGGGTGTTCCAAGCCCTTCACCAGGCTGGCGATGTGCTGCTGCCGGTGGAGAAGCAGGACGATTACGTGGAGGTCCTGGCCCTTACCAATGGGGACGAGGCCAGTATTTTTGTCTATAATCATGATTTGGAGCGCCGCGCCGCCCAGGCCCGGCAGGTAGAGCTGAAGCTGGCCGGCGGGGCCCAGGTGTGGAAGGCCGTGATAGACGAAGCCCATTGCAATCCGCTAAAGGCTTGGCAGGATATGGGCAGCCCGGACTACCTAAACAGGGACCAGCTGGCGGCGCTGCACAAGGCTTCGGAGCTGGTTTACCAGCAAGTGGAGCCCGAGGGCGGCCTGCTGTCCTTTACGGCGGAGCCGGAGAGCGTGACGATTTTCAAGGCGCGGCTGGCATAAGGGAAACCCTTAAAGAAGAAAAAACGCAACTGTCCAACGCAAGAAAAATGGGGAGCTTCGATTTTGACAGGATGAAAGCCATAAGATTGGCCAAAGCAACAGGAAGAACCTGGTAATAGGATGACAGATAGGGATATCAGCAGAATATTAAGGGCTAACACAGCAATGTTTATGAGGAGAAATCTTTTGCTTTTCATAATACTGTACTACCTACATGAAATTATCATATATGTGGTTGTAAAGCCAATTGTTAATCAGCACAAAGGCCACACCGCCGTACCTTGTTTCTTTGCCAATTCCTTGCGCATACCCGTTTCTGTAGAGAGGGGGGCCACTTTGACCAGGCGCAAAATTTGTGTTGGAAGAAGTAACCAAGTCAAGGATATACGGAGTAGGATCGTGTTGCTCAGATATAGTACAGTTTGTTTGTACATTGTAAATTGTTTGAAGTCTTTCCCAGGGTTGAGATCCATAGGATAGCCTTGCGTTGTAAATGATTTGCCTGACATTTCAGTATAGTCATTGGTTTCCTTAAGAGAAAGTATGGACATGTTTGACGGAGGATTGCTAATCGGGTTTTTGAGCTTTATAACTGCCCAATCATCAAACATAGCAAAATCGGGATAGTCTTTACCGTTGGTACAATCCTTGTAATCTCCGCCAACATATATCGCCACATGTTTCGCCCATCCATCATTTCCATTGTTCAAATGTTCCCAATCGTATACCATATGACCAGCTGTAACCAGATAGCGATTGTTAATTAACCAATCTGTACCACTATGAACACCAGTTAAACATTTGCCCTTGCTTTCGACATGGGTGACACCAGCGTCATCAAATCTTGCGCCCAAAAAGACAGGTGCTGAGTTCATATTGAGTGGGGTTAGCTACAGAATACCTGTTGTCGCCAGCTCTGCTTTCGTCAGCCAGATAAGATTCCATAATTTCATCCAGGTCTGGATCAATCTCTTCAAGGGAGAGATCGTCATCTTGTGAAGAAGATTGGGGTATGTCATCGAAAATTCCAAAATCCGCAAGAGTTGCATCGGGCGGTATGTAAGTTTCGGTGCCAGAGTCAACGTCATAGTGGTAAGAACCGCCCTTGCCGGCACGATTGGAAATGACAACTCTGGTACCAGCATCAGCATCTTCATCCAGAGAAGCTGATGCTGGCGTGGCAAAGAGCGAAAAGCAGAAAGCGAAGCAAAGCAGCAGGGAAATGATTCGGTTAATTTTCATAAAGCGCAGCGCGTTTTTAGTGTATTTTGATTATATATTACCGTGGTTTTGCGTGGCTGTCAAGGGGTAATTTTGCGTTTTTAACCAAAACCATTGGATTGCTAGTGGTCGGCTTGCTAAAAAAGCCCGCCTGCTGGAAATAGAGAAAAATAAAATTGAATGACGAGGTAAATTGAGATGATAATTGAAACCCGGCGGATGATACTCCGCCCGCCCCAGCCTGAGGACGCCCCTGCCCTTTGCGACATTCTGCGCCAGGAATTTGTGCTGAAATACAACTGTATGGCTCCGCCAGAAAGCCCGGAAAAACTAAGGGAAACCATGGAGGCCCGGAAAAAGGAAGAGGAAATTCAGCTGGTGCTGGTGCTCCGGGAATCCGGCCAGGTTTTGGGCATGGTGGGCATCGACCAGGACCGGCTGCGCTACGGGGTGGATTCGGTGAATCTAGATTACTGGCTGGGCCAGGAGTTTGCCCGCCAGGGCTATATGAGCGAAGCCCTGGAAGGGGTTTTGGAGTACCTGTTCCGCCGCCGGAAGCTTCGGCTGGTTTCTGCCCGGGTGTTTACCCAGAACATTGCCTCCCTCACTTTGCTGGAGCGGCTGGGCTTTACCCGGGAGGGCACCCTTCGCCAGGCAGTGCGGGCTTGGGGAGACGTGGTCTATGACGACGCCCTTTTTTCCATGCTCCGGGAGGATTACCAGCTGAGCAGAAAAAAGCAATGAGAGTTTGCTGGCGCTCTTGCCAGGCCATGTTTCGCCAAAGGGAAGGCAAGACCAAGGGGGCATAGCCGCCGGTTCAAAAGAAACTTGGTTTCTTCTGCACCGCGTTAACGAAAAAAAGAGAGCGGGAGAGAAAGGAATGGCAGCAGCTTTCCTTTCTCTCCCGCTTTTTTTAGGATAGGGCTATTTAGCAAAGATCGGCGGAAGCCGCGGCCCGCTGGGCAGGCAGGGCCTCTTTGTACCGGCGGACAAAACTGGCAAAGCCGGCGGAATCGGCAGGGTCGGGCTGGGCACAGCTGCCCTGGGCCCCGGCGAACACCTGGCTTTCCAGGTAGTCCTCTAGGCTTTGGCCAGGCTGGCGGTTTTCCATATACATGGCCAAAATGGCCATGCCCCAGGGGCCCCCTTCTCCGGCGGTTTCCATTACAGAAACCGGAACCTGCAGGGCCCCGGCCATCAGCTGCTGGCCAACCCCTTTGGTCTTAAACAGGCCGCCATGGCCGTACAGCCGGTCTAGGGCCGCATGCTCCTGCTCCAGCAGCAGATCCATGCCAATTTTTAAGGGGGCCATGGCCGCGCTGAGCTGGGCCCGCATCAGGTTTGCCAGGGTAAAGGGCAGCTGGGGCTGGCGGATGAGCATGGGGCGGCCCTCCTCCAGGCCGAGAACAGGCTCACCAGAGTAGGCGTTATAGCTTACAATTCCTCCGCAGTCCGGGTCGCCGGTAAGGGCCATATTGTACAGCAGGTCGTACAAAGCTGACTTTTCCATGGGGCTGCCCGCTGCCTCCAGCAGCTGGCCAAACACCTGTACCCAGGCGTCCAGGTCGGAGGTGCAGGTGTTGCAGTGCACCATGGCCACAGGCCGGCCGGTGGGGGTGGTTACCATGTCGATTTCCGGGTACACCCGGGAAAGGGGCTTTTCCAGCACCACCATGGCAAAAATAGAGGTGCCGGCGGAGACATTTCCTGTGCGGGGGGCCACACTGTTGGTGGCGGTCATTCCGGTGCCCGCGTCCCCTTCCGGCGGGCAAAGGGGAATGCCAGGCTGAAGGCGGCCAGCGGGATCCAGCAGCTTTGCCCCTTCTGGCGTAAGATGGCCGGCAATCTCCCCGGCAGGGAGCACCTTGGGGAAGATGTCCGCCATTTTCCAGGGCACATGGTACTCAGCCATACGCTGGTCAAACAGTTGGGCCATGGCTTTGTGATAATCGCAGGTATCGCTGTCAATGGGGAACATGCCCGCCGCTTCTCCCACGCCCACAACCTTTTCTCCAGTAAGCCGCCAGTGGACATAGCCGGCCAAAGTGGTGAGGTAGGCAAGCTGGCTTATGTGCGCTTCGCCGTTTCGCACGGCCCGGTACAGGTGGGCGGCGCTCCAGCGCTGGGGGATATTAAAGCCCAACAGCTGGGTGAGCTCCTGGGACTCCTGGCCGGTAACGGTATTGCGCCAGGTGCGGAAGGGGCAAAGCTGGTTCCCCTGGGCGTCTAAGGGCAGGTAGCCATGCATCATGGCGGAAATGCCTATGGCCCCCACCTTTTCCAGGGGCAGGCCATAGGTATCCAGCACCTCCTGGGCCAGCCCGCGGTAAGCGTCTTGAATGCCGGTCCAAACATCCTCCAGCCGGTAGGTCCAAAGCCCCTGCTCTAGCCGGTTTTCCCAGTTGTGGGCGCCAGAGGCCAGGGGCAGGCAGTTTGGGCCCACCAGCACGGCCTTTATGCGGGTAGAGCCCAGCTCAATGCCTAGGGCTGTACGGCCCTCTTGGATGGCGGCGATTTTATTTATTTCCATAGCCAAACCTCTTTTCATGAAATTTTGAATCTGTTATAATGATAGTACGAGGAAGACAGATTGGCAAGTAAAACTTTTGCGGGTTCCCAGGCGCCCCGCCGGCTGTGTGCAAAGTTTTTTGAAAAAATTTTTCTCAGCCTGCAACCAAAAGGACTCCCCGGTGTTTCTTAAAAAGTGAGGAAAGAAGGAAAGCGCGAGGTGATTCACATGCAAGGCGACTACGAAATACTGGTGCGGCTGCGAAACCGGGAGCAGGCCGCTCTGGAAATGGTTGTCCGCCGGTATGCGGGCTATGTAGCCGCGGTTATTCAGAAAACCCTTGGCCCCTTGGGCAGGGCCCAAGATGTGGAAGAGCTAAGCTCCGACGCCTTTGTGGCCCTATGGGAAAACGCCGAAAAGCTTCGGGACAACAGCGACCTGAAGTACTGGCTGGCGGTGGTAGCCCGGAACGCCGCCTTAAAGCTGCGGAAAAAGCTGCGCTACGAAGCCCCCTTAGAGGAAAACCTGATTTACGACATGCCAGAGGAGATCCCCCTGGAGAAAGAAGAGAAGTGTGCCCTGGTACGCCAGGCGATAGACGGCATGGAATCGGTGGACCGGGAGATTTTTCTGCGCCACTATTTCTGGCGGCAAACAGTAACCCAAATTTCCGGCGAAATGGGGAAAAACCAGTCCGCCATTAAAAGCCGGCTGGCCAGAGGCAGGGAAAAGCTGCGAAAAATACTGGTGAGGGAGGATTTAACGCTATGAGCGAGATAGACAAACTGGTAAACCGGGCTTACCCAGACGAGCTGCGCAAGGTAACGCCCATAGCAGTGGACGAGGACGCCATACTTGGCCGGACCCTGGAAAAACTGGGCCTGGAAAAGGAAACCCAGCCCAGCGGGGAGAAAAGGCCCCGCCACGGCGAGCGCAGGCCTGTCAAGCTGGTAGAGGTACCCTTAGAGCGGGAAAAAGGGGGCTGGATTAAATGGACTGGCTGGGCTGTGGCGGCCTGTGTGGCTGTGGTATGCGCGGTTACCTGGTGGCCCAAGCTGGATGGGCCCCGCCTGGGCGCGCCGGTGGCGCCGGGGGCTTACTTTGAAGAGATTGGCGAGAACATCGACAACAGCCTGGCCGGCGGGGAGACCCCTTATGCCGCGCCTAGGGCTGGGGGAGACCAGGATTCTCGGGCCGCCATTGAGAAAACCATTGAGATTATTGCGGGTGTCAAGGAGGTTTCCCTTCATGTTGCCGCTCTGGCGGCAGACCAGGTGGAAACCGGGCTAAAAACCCGAAATGGAATTATGGTAACCCAGGTGTACCCCACCAAAACCGGGTTTACCCTGTATGTTTCTTTCCAGGACCATACGCTGGAGGAGATTGAACTGCACCATTTCGAGGTCTATGATGAAAACGGCGCCAGCTACTTTATTGCCAAGCGGTCCAATATGGAGGGACAGGTTATTATAGAGTTTTCCCGGGGCGCGGGGGAGAGCACCCAGGGCTCCGCCATCCTTTGGGTAAACAAAATGGGGGGCGAGGCGGCAGAAGGGGAAACCAACGGCGCCACGGCGGCTGCTTTCCACCTGTACCCAGAGGACCGGATGGCCCTCCCCTTTGCCGATGAGGAGTATGCGCTCTATACCCCGGAGGATACGGACAGTTCTCATACCCCCAATGTGGGAGGCCAGGGATAAGCCAGCCCCTTTTTTCTCCCGCCAAGGGCCCCAGGTATGCGCCTGGGGCCCTTTTGCGGGAACTTCACACAAAATTCACCAAGTTTTCTTGCTTTTGCCACAGATAAAGGTTACAATACATCTGTGAAGAATTGCCCAGGCTGAGAAAGCCCAGGGCCAGCCTCTGGGTCCGGCCCTGGTTTCCCCGGCTTTCAAAATAATCTTCTGTGGCTGCCCTAAAATGAATAAGCATAAAAAACATAAAGAAGGAAAGTGATTCAGCATGGCATACGGCAAAATTCTTATTGTAGATGATGACACCAACATCTGTGAACTCCTGCGGCTGTACATCGAAAAAGAGGGCTTCGAAGCCTCTATTGCCAATGATGGAGAGAGCGCCCTGAAAAGGTTTGAAAGCTTTTCCCCAGATTTAGTGCTGCTGGATATTATGCTTCCCGGCCTGGACGGGTGGCAGGTGTGCAGGGAGCTCCGGAAAAAGTCAACCTGCCCCATTATTATGCTTACGGCCAAAGGCGAGGTCTTTGACAAGGTGCTGGGCCTGGAGCTGGGGGCAGACGACTATGTGGTAAAGCCCTTTGAGACCAAAGAGGTGGTGGCCCGCATTAACGCGGTGCTCCGGCGCAGCGGGATGAGCGGGGACAAGCAGGGGGATAAAGAGGTTTCTTATGAAAACCTGACCATTAACCTGACCAATTACGAGCTAAAGGTAAAGGGGGTACAGGTAGATACGCCCCCCAAAGAGATGGAGCTCATCTACCACCTGGCCTCCAATCCCAACCGGGTGTTTACTAGGGACCAGCTGCTGGATGAGGTATGGGGCTTTGACTACTACGGGGACAGCAGGACCGTGGATGTGCATATTAAGCGCCTGCGGGAAAAGCTGGAGGGCGTTTCGGACAAATGGACGCTGAAGACGGTTTGGGGCGTGGGATATAAGTTTGAGGTAAAGGACTAAGGGGGGCTTGCGCTGGGCATACCGGGCTTTTTGCCGGTGCTGGAAAGGAGAATTTATGCAAAAAAGCATATTCAGGCGTTATTTAGGCATTACAATGGCCATAATCCTCTTGAGCTTTACTGTGCTTGGCACTGTGATGATGGTGTTTTTCGGCAGCTTTTGGCAGCAGGAAAAGCGGGAGCTGCTTACCCAGAACGCTGGCTCCATTGCCAGCATTGCCAGCAGCTTTCTCTCTGAAAAAAGCCAGGGCAAGTACGAGCTCCAGGCCGAAACCCTGCGCAGCTTTATAGCCAGCTTTTCGGTAAGCATAGACGCGGATATCTTTATTACCGACCTGGAGGGGGCGGTGCTGCTGGGCAATTATGCAAACAGCAGGGTCACCGGCCTAGAGCGGGTGCCGGTGCAGTGTGTCAGCCTGGCTGCCGGCGGTATGTTCGAGGGCAGGAGCAACCTGGGCCTGTACCCAGAGAGCTATTACATTATTGGCGTGCCGGTAAACCTAGAGAGCAACGGCCCCTGCGTGGGGGCGGTATTTGCCGCCACCAGCCCAGCCTCTATGAGCGCCATGCAGCTGGATGCTTTTCGCATTTTCATGCTGGCGGCCGTGGCGGCTTTGGCCCTTACTTTCTGTGTGGTGGGGGTTTTTGCCTACCGCCTGGTAAAGCCCCTGCGCCAAATGTCCCTGGCGGCCCAAAGCTTTGGCGCGGGAGACTTTTCTGTGCGGGTTCCGGTTGCCAGCGCGGATGAGCTGGGCCAGCTGTCCATGTCCTTCAACCATATGGCCGATTCCCTCTCCAACTCCGAGGGAATGCGCAGAAGCTTTATTGCCAATGTGTCTCACGAGCTAAAAACCCCTATGACAACCATTGCCGGCTTTGTAGACGGAATTCTGGATGGCACCATCCCCCGGGGGGAGCAGGATAAGTACCTCCACATTGTCTCTGACGAGGTAAAGCGGCTTTCCCGGCTGGTAAAATCCATGCTGGATCTTTCTAGGATTGACAGCGGGGAAATGAAGATCCACCCTGGAATGTTCGATATGCTCCATACGGTTGTGGCTACCCTGCTTACCTTTGAAAAGGCCATTGACGAGAAGGGCATAGAGATTCAAGGCCTGGAGGAGGCCGCCCCTATTCAGGTTTATGGCGACCAGGATTTGCTGCACCAGGTGGTATACAACCTGGTGGAAAACGCGGTAAAGTTTACAAACCCTGGGGGCACCATTACCGTTCGCGCGGTAGACAGCATTGACCGCACCACAGTCCTAATAGAAAACACCGGCCCTGGCATTGCCCCAGAGGATTTGCCTATGGTTTTCGACCGGTTCTATAAGGGGGATAAATCCCGGAGCCGGGACAAAAACGGCATGGGCTTAGGGCTTTATTTGGTGCGCACAATTCTCCAGCTCCATGGGGGAAATATCCAGGTGTCCTCCGTGCAGGGGCAGTTCTGCCGGTTCGAATTCTATTTGCCCAAGCCGCCCGAGCCCCCCCGGCTTAAGGAGACCCAGCAGAAGGCCAAGGAGTCTAGATTTAAGGAGCCCAGGCTGAAGGAGCCAAAGCAGCCCAAAGAGGCCCGGGCAAAGCGGGCCCGAAAGCCCGAAAAGCAAGGAAAAAATTACAGGCCACCGCAAGAGCGGGCCGAGGAAAATGCCCAAGAGGCGCAGGAGAAGGAAAGGAGCAGGGAAGATGAATGAGATTGAGAAGGACGGCACAGAGGCCGGCAGGGAAGAGAGAGAGGCGGCGCTGGCCCAGGAGGAACAGCCCCAGCCCTCGCCAGAGCTTACCGAGAGCGGCCCGGCAGAAGCTGGGGAGCCGGTAGAGCCAATAATTCCGGACATGGAGGAGCAGGTGATTCCCCCAGAAAAAGAGGAGGAGCAGCGCAAGGAGCGGGAACCCTCGGAGGCGGCTGCCTCTCAGGGGGAGCCGCCTCCGGAAAAGGTTCCCTTGGAAAATGCTGGCCCAGGGGGCTTTCCTCCCAACGGGAATTTTGCCCCCAATATGCCCCCTGTTCCGCCGCCTTGGCAAAACGGGCAGCAGCCAGGGTACTACCCGGGGTATCAGGCCTATCCACCCCAGGGCTGGGCCCAGCCCTCGTATTACTCTGGCTACCCCCAAGGAGGCCAGCCGGTATACCCGGCGCAGCAGCCTGCTCCGGTTCCGCCGCCCCCTGGGGTTCCAGGCGGCGGATATGGGTACCCGCCCCAGCCCCCTCAGTATCAGCCCCAGGCCCCGGCCTATTATGCTGGCAGTGCAAAGCCTGTTAAGAAGAAAATGTCCCTGGGGGCCAAGGTGTTTCTGTGGATTGCCGGCCTTTTGGCTGCCGGGGGGATAATCGGCATGGTCATCTACATGGCCTTTATGGCAAACCGGATGGACAACAGCCCCTTTGACCCCAGCTTTGGCTATGATTTTCCCTACGGCGGCAGCAGCGGGCCGGAAAGCCAGCCGCCCCAAGAGGAGGATCCCCAGGAAGAGCCAGAGGAGGAGGCCCCCAGCCGGCCCCAGGTGGATGTTACCCCCAATACAGACGGAATCTCCATTGCCGACAGGCCTGCCGGGGCTACACTGGACGCGGAGGCTGTGTATAGCCGGGTAGTGCCCTCTACTGTTACTGTAACCGCCGCCCTAACCAGAGAGGGGCAAACCAGCGACAGCACCGGCACAGGAATTATCGCCACCAGCGATGGCTATATCATCACCAACTCTCATGTAGTGCTCAATTCTAAGAGCACGGCGGTTACTGTTACCACCTACGACGGCCAAGAATACGACGCCGTGGTAGTGGGGGTGGATAGAACCACAGACTTGGCGGTGATTAAGACCAATGATCACAATTTTGTTCCCGCCGAGTTCGGCGACGCCCAGGAGCTCTCGGTAGGCGAGTGGGTGCTGGCCTTAGGCAACCCAGGGGGCACCAGGTTTAACAGCTCTCTGACCAGAGGCATTATCTCTGGCTTAGATCGAGAGGTAGGCAAATATAGCCAGGGGGGCATGACCTATATTCAAACCGACGCGGCCATTAACCCCGGGAACTCTGGGGGGCCCCTGGTGAACATGTATGGCCAGGTGGTAGGCATCAACTCCTCTAAAATTATCACCGAGGGCTATGAGGGCATGGGGTTTGCCATACCCGTAAGTAAGGCCCAGCCCATTATTAACGAGCTCCTTTCCGGGGGCTATATTAAGGGCCGCACCCGGCTGGGGATTATGTGCCGGGAGATTTCCAGCTCTATGTCTCAGATGAGCGGCATGCCCCGGGGCCTGCTGATTACCGAGTTCAACGAGGATAGCTCCTTTGCCGGCACAGAGGCCCAGGTGGGAGACATTATTGTGGCCATTGAGGGCGAAAAGGTAGAGAGCCTTCGGGATGTGACCAATCTGCTGGTACGGTATGCCCCGGGAGACCAGGTAAAGGTAACGCTATGCAGGCCAAGCGGAAACTTCGCGGCGGAAAACCAGGAGCTAGAGGTAACCATTGTGCTCTTGGAGGATAAGGGCGAAACCCAGGATTAACGGGGACAGGAGAAGGGGCCAAGCCAACAGCTGTTGGAACCCAGCTACACAGGGCAAGGGCCCGTCATCATCCAATAAATAAAAGAAATTCGGGACGCAGTCCCGAATTTCTTTTGCTTTTTTTGGGGGCTTGCCTGCCGGTTCGAAGGGTAAGCCCTTTATTGGGGGCGGCGGGTAGTTGGGCGCCGGGCCTTATTCCCCAATTTTCGGCAATGGCGCCGCTTACAGCGGTACGCCGCCGGTGGCAACCGCTACGGCCAGCATCACTAGGGTCAGCCCAAAAGCAAAGGGAATGGTCCGCTTTTGGTGCTCCCCCAGATCCACCCCGGCCAGCCCTACCAGCAAAAACGTGGCGGGGGATAGGGGGGAGATGGGAAAGCCAGTGGTCATTTGACCCAGTATGGCCGCCCTGCCCACCGCGGCTGGATCCACCCCAAAGCCTTTCGCGGTTTCGCCCAGTATGGGCAGCACCCCGTAATAGAAGGAATCGGGGTCAAAGGCCAGGGAGGAGGGCATGGAGATGATGCCGGTGATTACCGGGAAAAACCGGCCCAAAGAGGCGGGCATTACAGACACCAGGCTGGAGGCCATGGCGTCAATCATGCCGGAGCCCTTCATAATGCCGCAAAAGCAGCCAGCGGCAAAGAGCACGGAGCACATCATCATGGCGCTTTGGGCGTGGGCGTCTACCCGGGCCTTGGACTGGGCCACATTGGGGTAATTGATTACGGTGGCCAGCACATAAAACACCATAAACACCACAGCCGGGGCAAAGCCAGAAAACAGCAGGCTGGCAATGGCCAAAACAATAAGGCCTATGTTAACCCAGAACAGCTTTGGGCGCAATAGGGCCTGTTCCTCTGGGGTAAGGCTTTCCTCTTGGTACCCGGCGGCGCTAAGGGCAACTTTGCCAATGCGTCTTTTTTCCCAAAGGCCCAGCAGGGCGGCAAAGCCCAGCACGCCCCCCAGCCCTGCCAATACCGCTGGCAGCACGGGCAGAAAAAAGCCTACCGGGTCCTCGCCCATACCCAAGGCGGTGGCGGCCCGTATGGTTGGGCCGCCCCAAGGTAAAATATTCATTGTGCCGGCAGCCATGGCTACGGTAGAGGCCAAGGTGGTCCGTTTCATGCCAACAGCGTCATACAAGGGCACCAGGGGAGGCACGCAGATAAGGAAGGTGACAGCTCCGGAGCCGTCTAGATGAACGCACATGGCCAACAGGGCTGTACCCAGGGTGATGAGAATGGGATTGGTCCCCATGGCGTGGATAATGCCCCTGATAATGGGCCGAAAAGCGCCGGCATCGGTGAGAATACCGAAAAAGAGGATAGAGAACAGGAACATAACCCCTGTGGCGGCCACCGAGCCAATGCCTCCCGCCCCGGTAATCATGCCCCCCAGGCTTTTGATGTTGGCCCAAAAATCCACCTGGCCTGGGGCAGCCTCTGGGTTGGTAACCAGAAAGGCACAGGCGGCCGCTCCTGTAACCAGGGGCACGGCAATTAGGGCTACAGTGGGGGTAAGACGCTTGGTTATAATCAGCAGAAGCATAAGGGCTACGGTAAGAAAGCCCAAGAATGCCAACATGGCAATACCTCCTTACATGCGGTAATTAGAGCTTGGCGTACACAAAGGAGGCTCCGCCGTGCTGGGCTCGTTCCAGTTCTCCGGCGCTGCCGAACATGCCGCCCTCGGCCACGGGAGGGAACCCAAAGCCAGCCAGGTCGGGCATAATTTGGGCGTCGCCGGCCAAGATGTGCTGAGAAAGGGCAATGTAGTCGTCCAGATAGCTTTTATCCAGCTGGGGGCCATTGTGAGCGGGATAAATGGTGTCGAACTCGTGGGAATGGGCCTTTAGCTTTTCCATATTGCTTAAATGCTTTGCCACTACCTCTTTTACAGGCAGCAGATTGTCCCGGACAAAAAGCAGCACCTGGCCGGCCTCCATCTCATCGCCTGTATACAGGGCCCGGTTGCCCCTATCCAGCAGGGCAATGCTGCTCTCGTGGTGGGCGGGAATCTCAAAGACCTCGATCTGCCGGCCCCCCAGGTCGAAAACATGCCCCTCGTGCACGGTGTGAACAGTGTAATCGGGATAGGGCTTTTTGTTAAAGTCCTCCTGCATTTCCGGGCCAAAGGCTTTTTTGCAGATTTTTTCCGCCCCAGGCCCGGCCCAGACCTCTTCCCACCAGGGGTTGCCGCCGGTGTGGTCAAAATGGCCGTGAGAGTTTACCACAATAACAGGCTTGTCTGTAATGTCCTCTACAAATTCCCTAAGATTGCCCGCGCCATAGGCGGTATCAAAGAGCAGGGCCTTTTCGGAGCCGACCAAAAGATAGCAGTACACATTGCCATAGGAAATGGTCCAGGTGTTGGGAGCGGTCATCCATTTTCCATACATAAAGCCTTGCTGGCTGATGTTAGGGCTGCGGTATTCCATAGTAATTCCTCCATTTGGCCGAAAAGGGAGTCCTCTTTGGCCTGTTTTTTTCTTTCATTATAACAGCTTTAGCAAAAAAAGAATAGCAAAAATCAGACATAGACTGTCAAAAAAACGAGATATTGGAAATAGCTGACATGCTGCCTTTTGAAAATAGCCAAAAAGGAAAACTGCAGAGAGGATAAGCGGCAGTGTTTTCATTTTCGGTTAGGAAAGCAGGCGCCAGGTAAAGTTTTCCCACAGCAGCCGGCTGCCCACATCGGCGCCCTCTGGCAGCAAAAACATGGCCACTTGGTTTTCTACACCATCGTCGCTGGTCATATAGGCATAATCGCCGTTAATGGAGGTGACTGTATAATAGGCAGATTCCATTCGAATTCCCCTTTCTATATTTAAAGACAAGCCCTAGTATATCACAGTGCCTGGCAAAGCGCAAGGCAGCTGCAAAAGCGGAGTGCCCAAACTAGGAGCGTATGGAGGAGGCTGTTAGGCTAGGGGATGGCGGGGACTGCGCCGGGCGCGGTGAGCCAGGGGGTAGCCATGGAGGGGCAAAAAAGGGCCGGGCCCAGGGGGTGCCCTTAGGCCCGGCTTTTTATTTGGGAAAGAAATTAGTAAATGAATTTTTCGTGGTAATTGCTGCCATCGCCAATGTATTTCATAATAGAGTCGCTGCTCTTGGCAGAGGAGGCAAAGGTGGGGTCCATGCGCTGCCAGGAGGTGCCGTCGAAGAAGATGGCCTTTTCTACCCAGCCGGATTTCTCAGACCATACGCTGACCCAAGCGTGGTATACATCTCCTGCATACCCAACCACCAGCTTGCAGGGCACGCCCTGGCTGCGGAGCATTCCGGCCATTAGGGCGGCATAGTCGAAGCAAATGCCCTTTTTCTGCTTTAGAACATCGTCTAGGTTCGGCAGATAGCCGCTTTGCACGGTGGCGGCCCGGTTGGTATCGTAGGTCAGGTTCTTTACCACATAGTCGTAAATCTTCTGGACCTTTTTCATAGAGTCCTTTTCCTTGCCAGCCAGCTTTTCCGCCAGGGCAATGGTGTTTTTTGCCTCCTCATAATCTACATACTGGTTGGAGTACAGGAAGGGGCCAAATTCATCCTTTAGCTGGGCGGAGAACTCTACAGAGGCTACCACGGCATAGCGGTTGCCGGTGGTGTTTTCGTAAACCTTTACCGTATAGGTTCCATTGCCGTCTGAAAGGCCAAAGGTGGTCCACTCTTTGGCGTTGATATTGTACACATACTCGGTGTGAGGACCAATGACCTTTACCTTTAGCCGCTTGTTGGTGCTGGCTGTATACTGGGCCATTACATAGCCGTCGCCAGTATTGGAGTAATCGATGGTAGCCTTAGATTCTTTTTTCGTCTTTTTGCCAGAGGCCACAGGCACAAACTTTTTGCTCAGCGCGGGAGCGCTGGCCAGGGCCACAATTTCGTCCTCCAGTACAACCTCTTCCAGCTCTACTGGGTCAAGATAGGCCTCCTCAGCGCTGAAAGAAACGCCGCTTTCCCCAGCAGAGGAGCCCTGCTCAGGAGCAGAACCCTGCTCTTGGCCGCAGCCGGCAAGCAAGGAAACAGACATAGACGCGATGAGAAGGATGGAGAGAATGCGCTTTAAAGATTTCATCACAATAATCACTTTCCTTTCGGGGCGTAAAAACGGTTTACCCTTTCTTTTCGCTACTGGAAGTATACCATAGATTTTGGGAAAAGGCAAGTACTTTTTCAAAATTAATTTTCATTTTTCGATTTTGTTGTAACCAGCTTCTTTTCTCTCTGCTTCTGGCTGCTAAGCGGGCAAGGGCTGATAAAGCCCCCGCGCCCGCCAGGCATTCCACTGGCGGCAGCAGGGGCCGGTCCCTTTTTTATCTATGCAGGGTACTGCCGGATTGTTCCTGAAAAATGCCTAAAACAGCAAGTCGTAATTGATGGGGGAATAGAAAAGCCTGCGGATCTCGTCTTGCTCTTGGGTTTGGCCCAGTACCCACATTAGCTTGGTTACAGTAGCCTCCAGGGTCATATCATAAGGCTCCAGCAGCCCATAGCGCTCTTTTACCCGATGCCCCACCTGGTACACAGAGATATCGCTGCCCTCCTGGGGCACCTGGGTAGCCAGCACAATGGTTTTTCCGGCCTGCACCAAAGCTTCCAGCTGGTCCAGGTACAGGTCTGGAATGCCCCCCACGCCATAGCTTTCAATCACCAGCCCTGTGCAAAGGCTCCCTACTGTGGCAAAGGCCTCTGGCGGCAGGCCTGGGGTTAGCTTCAGCAGGGCCACCTTGGTATCTAGCCGATGGAAAAAAACAGGGGCCCCAGCCTGGGTGTAGGGGATAAACCGCACCACTCGTTGGTCCCGGATCTCCGCCAGGTCGGGAAAATTAATGCTGGAAAAGGCATTGTAACTTTTTGTGCGGGTTTTCCGGGCCCGGGTACCGGCAATAACATGGCCGCTGAAAACAATGGATACGCCGCTGTCTCCAGAGCAGGCATAGCGCAGGCTGTCCAGCAGGTTTTGCCTGGCGTCGGTGTCCTCCTGATCAATGGGCTTTTGGGCCCCGGTAAGCACAATGGGCTTAGAGGTGTGCTGGATAAGGTAGGAGAGAGCCGCGGCGGTATAGGCCAGGGTGTCGGTGCCGTGGCAGATTACAAAGCCATCAAAATGGCTGTAGTGCTCCTCAATCACCTGCGCCAATAAAAGCCAGTGCTGAGGGGAGATATTGGTGCTGTCCAGCTTAAGGGGCTGGATGGCCCGAACCTGGCAAAAGCTTTTGGCGTCTGGCACCCGGGCCAGCAGCTCCTCAGGGGCCAGAACAGGGGCTAGGCCGGCCGCGGTTTTTCCCGAGGCAATGGTGCCCCCGGTGGCAATCAGCAAAATATGTTTCATAAGTTTCCTCCGTGCAGGGCTTGGGTTGGTATTACTATATACCATCTATCAGGAAAAAACAAGGTTCAGAAGAAAAAGCTTTCTCCGCCCTGCCGGCAGGCGAAAGGGGAAATCCCCACAAGCACCTTGTTACCCCTGGTGTTGGGGCAAGAAGCGCATTGAAAATCCTGTGGGAATATGGTACCATATCCCTACACCACCATTAGGAGGAATGATCACAATGACCATAGGCGCACAATTATTCACCTTGCGGGAATATACCCAAACCCCCAGCGACCTGGATTATTCCCTGGGGAAAGTGGCAGAGATGGGCTACAAAACCGTGCAGCTCTCTGCCATTGGCCCCATTCCCGCCCAAAAGGTGCGGGAGCTCTGCCAACGCCGGGGCCTGGAGATCGTGTTGACCCATACCGACCCCAACCGGATTCTTAACGACACAGAGGCCGTGATTGCCGAGCATAATATTTTGGGGTGCGATTATATCGGCATTGGCATGATGCCCCAAAAGTACCGCTCTCCCCACTGGCTGTGGCGCTTTGCGGAGGACTACCGGGAGCCTGCCAAAAAGATTGCCGCGGCAGGCAAGCTGCTTATGTACCATAACCACAACCTAGAGTTCCAAAAGTTTAACGGAAAACTGGTGATGGAAACACTGATGGAGAGTTTTTCTCCCCAGGAGATGGGCTTTACCCTAGACACCTATTGGGTGCAGCTGGGAGGCGGGGACGTGTGCGCCTGGCTGAAAAAGCTGGCGGGCCGCATTCCCTGTGTACACCTAAAGGATGTGGCGGTACAGGGCATGGAGCCGGTTATGGCCCCGGTTATGGAGGGCAACCTGGACTTTCCCCGAATTTTGCAAACCCTGGAGGCCTGCGGCACAAAGCATTTGCTGGTAGAGCAGGATATCTGCCAGGGCAGCCCCTTTGCGTGCCTGGAGCAGAGCCTGCGGAATTTAAGGGCCCATTACGCTGCCCAACCGTAAGGCCATTGGCCCGCTGCTCATTGTGTAGAAAACGCGGGCTTCGCCCAGCGACTTTTTATGCACAGTGTTGACATGTCTGGCGGGGTATGATATAATTAAATATAGAAATATCAATTTGGGAGGTCCCTTACTATGAAAGTAAATATCGGTACATATTCCTTTGGTGGAATCGCCAGTTATCTGGGCCTGGGGCCCAGCCTGCAGGAAAAGTTCCAGACCATTAAGTCCTTGGGCTTTGACGGCGTGGAGCTGCTGCCGGTGGACTTGGATAACAGTGTGGAGGACATTAAAAAGTGGGCAGAGGAGGCAGGCCTGGAGATTGTCTCTGTACATGCCAAGCCCACAGAGGAAATTGTGAAAAAGATGGCCCAGCTAGGCGGCAAGGCTGTTATTTGGGCCAGTACAGATTTCTGCAACGAGGCGGAGGCCATTGAGGTGGCCAAGGAACTGGATGCCATGGCTGAGATGGCCGAGCCCTATGGGATTAAAATTGGCTACCACAACCACAGCAAGGAGTTTTATATGGATAACGGCCTGCCCCTGCTGGAGCATGTGGCCAACCACTCTTCCAAGTGCTATTTCCAGCTAGACTGCGGCTGGACCATGAACGCCGGCACCTACCCGCCCTCCTTTATCCGCCGGTATAAAGACCGGATTGTGGCCATTCATGTAAAGGAAAACTCCCGGGTGCAGGGCCCTGGGCCCCAGCCCAAGTCTGCCCATGCCGAGGGCCCCCACGAAAGCCCCTTTGCCCATGTAAACGAGATGTCTCTGGAGGAGCGCCAGAAGATGCTGGACGCGTATACTGCCCGGAACGAGAGTCCAGAGGGCAAAAAGAAGTTTGAGGTCCAGTGCAAGCTAGGCGCGCCAGAATCCAATATTGATTGGCAGGAGATTAAGAACGCCCTGGACGAGCAGAGCTTTGAGGCTTTCTGGGTGATAGAGCGGGAAGGCTTTTATGGGGAGCATGACCAGTGCATTTCTGAAGATTGCCAGTGGATTAAAGCAAACATTAAGTAAGCGGTAGAAATAAGAACAGGACGGCTGCCCAAAAAGGGAGCCGTCCTGTTTTTTGCATATTTTTTGCATAGCGGTTCAGGGGCTTAGTCCCCTACGCCTGCCACGTTTACGTCCTTTAGCCGCAGGCCATAGGGGCCGGAATAGTTGGCTGCCTCATAGCGTTCGTTGGAAAAGGCTAGCTGTGCCTGGGCGTCGAACAGGCTGCCGTTAATAGAGCCGCCGGTAACAGGGGTAATCTTTCCCTCTTCAATAAGATAGGCCAGGCGGATTTCCCCGCCAAAGTGGCCGCTCATCGCGTCCATTTGAAAGTCGGAGAAGGTAACCGCCCATAGGCAGGGCTCGGCTTTTAGCTCTTGAAAGGGCAGGCCGGCGTTTAGGCAGCGGAGCTTGCGGTACTGGCCTGTGGGCTTTACCCCCAGGTACCGGCAAAACCGGTTTCCGCCGTGAATGGTTTTCAGCTCTCCTGCCCGGAGTAAGGGCAGGTCGGCCATAGGGATGCCCTCTTCGCTGTAAGGCGCGGTTGCGCACAGGTCCAGATCTAGCTTTGCCCCGGCAAGGTTCTCTCCCTGCACCGCCTGGCCTACCTGCCAGGTGGAGTATTTGGGGTAGATCATCTGGGCGGCCGCCCGGTCTCTGTAGTAAGAAAGCACTGTGACCACCGCGTTGCCGCTGAGGACCACGTCATATTTCCCGCTTTTCAGCACTCGCTGGGCATGGGCCCGGTCTCGCACAAAGGTAAGGGCCTCCTCTACCTTTTGAGAAAGGGCCTGGGTGTCCAGGCTGTCGTAAGAAAAGGCGTTGTGAATCTCCACATCCTCCGGCTCCAGGCACTGTACCACAAACTCGCCCTCCAGCTTGGCGTCTGTGTAGGCCACGTCTGTGCCGCCAGAAGAGAGAATCCGCTGGGCGCGGTGTACCACAAATACTTCGGCGGAGTTAAGAAAGGCGTCTTGGTGTACATCTGGGGCAAAAATAGCCTGGGCCGCCTTGCCGGCGCTTTCGGCCAGGGGGCTTTTGGCCAGGATGTCGGTTTTTTCTACAATAGGGGCCTGAACCGGGTCGGCCAGGTCATAGGTGGGGTTGGCCGCGAACTGGGCGGCATAATAGGCATCCGCCAGCTGGTCTTTTATCTCCTGATCCCCCATGGACTCCAAAAGGGTGAGGCTTGTAAAGCCCCGGCCGGGCTTTTCTCCCTCCACATCCCGGAAAATCGTTACCTCGTATTTTCTTACGTCCTTAAAGCGGCGGGTGTCCAGCTGCTTTTTTACAAAGAACAGCTCCGCCGTCTCCTCACGGGTATCATTGATGCGCCACATGGCAATGGAGCACTCTGCCAAAGCGCGCTTAATTCTCTCAATCATAATTGCTGCCTCCTTAGCCCAGCCGGATGCGGGCTTTGATATAGGGTCCGCCGTCGGATACCTTGACCCACTCTTTATAGCCTTTGCCGCAGTGCCCGCTGCCGGAAAGTTTCATATCCGAGCCCATCATGGTAATGGATTTCAGCAGGTCAGGCACATAGCCGCTGAGCACAATGGGGGAAAAGATACGGCCGGTAAGCTTGCCGTCCTTAATCTCCCGGGCCATGTCCACCATGCACTGAATGCCCCAGTTTTTGGGGTCCTCCATGCCGCTGCTGGGCTGCTGGAGCAAAAAGCCGTAGTCAATAGAGGCGATCATGTCCTCTACAGAATCGCCGCCAGGCTGGAAATAGGTGTTGGTCATACGGGTGTAGGCCTTGCGCTCGTAGCTCTCTCGCCGGCCGTTGCCAGTGGGCTTTGTGCCCAGGCGGGCGGCGCTGAGGGCATCGCATATGCCGGTTTTTAGCACGCCCTTTTCTATTACAATGGTATCGCCGGTAAAGGTGCCCTCATCGTCGAAAAACATGGTCGCGGCTTCGTCTACAGCGCTGCCATCGTGCATGGTAACCAAGGGGCTGGCCACGTAATCGCCTACATAGCTCTTGCCTAAGGCCCGGTCTTTCACAAACATATCCATTTCCACGCCATGGCCAAAGGCCTCGTGAACAATCATGCCGGTGGTGTCTGGGTCGCAGATACAGTCGTACTCCCCGGGGGCAATGGGCTGGCTTTCCAGCATGGCAATGGTATCGGCAGAAACCTGCTCCACCGCGTCTTCCACAGTATCCAGCACCTCTGCGCCCCCTAAGTTGGAGAAGGGGTGGTAGCAAAACTTTACCTCTTCGCCACGGGTGGCGGCCATGGCCAGAGAGCAGGTGGTCCACATAATGGACTGGTCCAGGTCCCGGTTGGGGCTGAGGAAGAGCTTGCGCACATGGCGGTAAACCATGCCAAGCTGGGCATCCAGCAGCCGGGAATCGGTGGCCAAAGACTTTTGCCGGATGGCCGTGAGCTTCTCAATAATTGCCTGGTCGCCCATCTCCCGGGGATCCAGGCGGAAGGGGGAGGCCTTTTTCAGGGTAGCGGGCTCGTCGGCGGGAATGGGGGTGGCCAGTGGGCGCAGACCGGGCTGGCCCTCCTGCAGAGCGGCGTTTTGCTGGGCCAGGCGCTCCTTCATCAGGGACACAATCTCTGGGACATCTTGGGGATGAAAGCGGTTGAAGGAATATTCGGCGCAGCCGGTATCGTCGAAAACCCGGACCACAAAGCCAGTACCCCCGCCAAAGCCCTGAGAGCTGATGTTAACCCCGGCCTGGGAGACAGACCAGCGCCGGGCGTTGTCCTGAACAGCCAGAACAGAGGCATAGCGGAACTCCCTGTGCAGGGCCTGAACCAGGCTTTGAAGGGCGGGTTTTAGGGAATCGAGAGCAGAAAACAAAAGAAAGCCTCCTTTATTTTTAGAATACCTCGATTATACGCCCCCTGGCAGCCTGTGTCAAGGTTAGGTTGCCCATAGGCGGAAATGGAAAGGGGAAACAGCGGAAAGCTTCACGAAAATATTTTTTGAAAAGAGTCTTAATTTTTAAAAAAGCAGCCGAATTAATAAATGATAAAATCGGTTACAATCCCTTCGATTTAATTCAAAAAATATTTTTTAAGCAACCCTTAATTTTTACAAGAAGTTGCCGATAGTAAAAGTGTAAGGCAAAACACAAAAGGTTTCAACCGGCCCGGCTGATTGCAAGCGGCCCCTGCCGGAAGAAATAAATGCCCAACCGCACCAGGCCTCGTGCTCCGGCCAGGCACCATGCGCACGATGCGGAAGCCCGAAAAAAATCCGAAGCTTGAGGAGGCTAATACCAATGGACTCTCAACCAAAACAGAAGCGCGTTTCGCCCCTGACTTTGGTGCTGATTATCATCATTGTTCTGCTGGCGGCCGCCGCGGTGGTTTTGGCGGTGGGGAAGCTGGGCGGCGATGAGGAGCCGGAAACAGAGCAGCTGGGCAACGCCAGCACGCCCTTAATCGGTTACGAGGAAGGCGTTACGGTAGTTGACGACCCGGATGCTTTGCAGAATGCAGTGAATGAGGCGTATGCACAGGCGGCAAAAAATGGAGTTCCGGTAGAATATCAAAACAATGCCAATAGTACGGATGGGAAAGCTTTTGATTGCTATATTGCGAATCCTGTAGAGTCTGAGTATGACATCTATATCCAAATTTTTGCTGACGTTGAATTAACCGACCAGCTCTATCTTTCTAAGTTAATTCAGCCAGGAAATGCAAAGCGCGAAATTCAACTTGAACGCAAACTGGCAGCTGGTAACCACCTGGTATATGTCGTTTACACTCAAGTAGAAGATGACCATGCCACAGTTCGCGATCAGGCCATTGTAACAATGGATTTCGTTGTAACAAAGTAAGCATGGATCCATAACTAAAATCTGAAATTACAAATTACGAAGGAGCGTATTGTAATGAAAACCAAGCGCATTGTCAGCCTGCTTATGGCTGCTGCTATGACTCTGTCCGTTGGCGTGTCCGCTTACGCAACCTCTACCGATGTTAACATCACCACTTCCGATAAGCTGTCAACTGGCGGAACCGTGAAGGTTACTGGCGAGACCACCGTTGGTGTGGTCAAGGTAACTGTTCCTACCGCTGGTAAGTTGGTTGTCAATCCCTATTCTCTGAATTACAAAGTTGATGACACCACCACTAAGACAGATCAGGTTATCTATCCCACGCAGTACATTACCTCTAACAGCACTGCTAGTCTTGATGTAACCGCTACTGTAGCTGGTTTGCCCAGCAATAACGCAAAGCTGGTTGCCGAGCCGTTCGATCCTGTAGCAACGCATACTGCGGGCGAAAAAGTTCCTAACAACCTGTTCCTTGTTATGCAGACAAAGGATGTAGCCGCTGCTGCTACTCCTACCGAGCCCACTTGGACCGCCATTGACAAAGATACTGATATCACTGCTGGTGATTTCGCTGACGATGGCAATGGATATTTCCACGCTTTGGTCGTTAGCGCCAGGGGTACTGCCACCAAGGTTGGCAAGTTGGCCGCAAGTGCCGATACTGCTGATGACACCAAACAGACTTATGTTGCTTTCCGGCTCGCTGGCGTGGCCGAGAAGAATCCCAGCACCCCTTGGACTGACAAGGATAAGGTGACCGCTACTATCGCTTTCACCTTTGCGCCCACTAAGGCTACTACCTAAGGATATATTCCTTTACTATAGTTTTCCACTGGCCCAGTCAGTAGAAATATTCCAATGAATGCGTGTGCGGCTCGACAGCCTGGCCGGATATCGGGCCGCGGTACGCGTTTTAGTTCCACTATCCCTACCCTGAACGGAAGGATCCGTCAGGCTTTTTCAAAAATATTCTGAAGGAGCAGAATTATGAGAATTCAACACAACATCATGGCGATGAACGCCTACCGGAACTACAACAACAACACGTCCGCTCTGTCCGCCAACCTGGAGAAGCTTTCCTCCGGTTACAAGATCAACCGTGCCGG
>CAJUSM010000011.1:9679-52960 GCA_910588935.1 uncultured Oscillospiraceae bacterium | reverse complement strand
GGCAGGCGAGACCCCATCCATCACAAAAAATATTTCGGGATGAAATCCCGACAATCCTGCAGCCTAACGAAATTTTTCCACTTCCCCTCATAAAATCCTCGTTTTGGACTCTCTCCCTGACTTCTTATGAATGGGTACATTGCCCTATATACGGACATAAAACCCGAACAAGGTTGAACCAAGAAACTGTGCTGATAAAGTTCCCGTTATATTGCCGTAAATGAAAAAACCACCCTGATTAACGCACAGGATGGCAGGATAAGCGCAATAGAACAGAATAATCGAGCCCAACGAAAAAGGAAAAATCTTTGACGCGGAGCCAATGGAGCTGCGAACTATGCAATCCATTTGCGCTGCGTTTTTTATTATCGATTTTTGGAAGTTTCAATCGGCTGGAAAACGAAATATACGCTTGTGTTTCCTCATCGCTATTGCCAGAGAAGAAATCCGTTACAATTTTGGGAACACAAATTTCAGAAGAACCGGGGAATACAACTTCATCTAGGGCTTGTTTGAAAGTGGACGTAGATGCACAAGACCCTTTGACGGCTGGCCGGGTATCGCTGGGCGTTCGCAAACGAGGAGGTGATGCCCAATGCATAAGGGAGAAGACAAAATTGTGAGCACTGGAAAAGGCGTCGGGCTTCTTTTTTAAATAGCAACCCAGAGATGGGTTGCGGCTGACAGAGCAAGGCGTTAACAGCCATAGCTATTATGGGTGCAGGATACCATCAAACTGCCCAGGCAAATGCTTGGTAAGGCCGGAAAGCAGTGCATGCCCATTTGTGGGGATATCCCAAAAGGACAGCGGCGCGATATCGTCCGTCAGTTTCAAACCAACCCGGACACGATGGTGTTCGTGGGGCAAATTGACACGGCGGGTACCGGCATTACCCTCACCGCCGCCGACACCTGCGTGTAATACTCGGTAAATTTCAACTACGCCACCTACAGCCAGAGCCTCAGCCGGATACATAGAATTGGGCAAAAGAACCGGCGCGGTTACATCCATCTGGTAACGGAAAAGACCGTGGATGAAACCATTTTACATGCGTTGGCCCAAAAAGAGGACTTGGCGAAAACGGTGGTAGACGATGGGAGGCGGCTGTTTGGCTGATGGGGCCGAGGGCTGTTCTATCAGGCGGAATTATAGAATCTGACCGCGCTGCGGTCGGTAAGGATATGCGGGCTGGAAGATGTAGAGGCGGTTAGTTGATACATTTAGGCGACATCACCGCCATAGATGGCCGCACCGCGCCCCTGGTAGACGTGGTAACCGTCGGCTCGCCCTGTTAAGACCGCAGTATCGCCGGAGCACGCCCGTCTCATAAAAAACGAAAGATGGCAAGAAAGGTATCAGGATTCAAACACCCTGTCCCGTTATATCACTTTTTTTATGAAACGGGCATGGAAAATTGGTTTGGGCCACTTGACATCAAGCTCTCACAGCAATTATAATAAGATATACATACCAATGCGTATAGGGGACTGAGCTGCGTGAAATTCGATAACATGTTTTTTATCAACGGAACAGCATACGCCGGGAAATCCACGCTGGTAAAGCGGCTTGCACAAAAATACAGTGGCATTGCCTGTGAGGAAAATTACCACGATTCCTTGATATCCGGGTTAGACAGCAGCCAGTTTCCTTGTCTGACGTACGCAAGGGACCTTCAGGATTGGCATGATTTTGTCAGGCGGACGCCGGACGAATATGAGGCCTGGGTCAAGGGCGTGTCCCAAGAGTGTGAAGTTTTGGAGCTCCAAATTCTAAAGAATCTGGATACGAAGGGCAAGCTGGTCTTTGTTGACACCAATATTTCTATAGAAACACTGCATGAAATATCGGATTACAGCCATGTACTCATCATGCTGGCTGACCCGGATATATCGGTGAACCGCTTTTTTGAAAGGCCAGACAGGGAAAAGCAGTTTTTATACCGGCTGCTCATGGAGGAACCTGATCCGGAACGCGCACTGGAAAACTTCCGGCAGTGCCTTAAGAGGATCAACTCCCCTGCTGTGCATGATCGCTTTCTTTATTCCGGTTTCCGCGTTATCCTTAGGGATGACAGCAGGAGCATCGAAGAAACTATTGCTTTAGCCGAGCGGGTGTTTGGGCTGCACAAGTAAGGAGATTATTATGGCAAACAATGCGCGCGTTCTTTTATTCCATGTAGAAGCGGTGAAAGCAAGCCGGATAGAAAGCCTGTGCAAAAAACTTGGCGTAGGCACATCAAAAATAGAACCAGCCCAATACGCCCAAAAGCTGGGGTATCTTGCTGGCATCCCAGGCTTTCCCAAAGAAGAAAAATCCTATGCTGGGCCGGATTTTCCTTTGGAAATGATGGTGTTTTCCAGTATGTCTGATAGGCTCGACCAATTCCTATCTGAATATAAGAAAGCCGCCATTTCTCCGATTGGCCTGAAAGCGGTCATTACGCCCCATAACATCTTTTGGAGCGCGGAGGACTTGTACAAAGAACTTTTCAAGGAACACCAATTTTTTCAGAAAGCATAGACGCACAACAGGAACCCATTGGGGTTCCTGTTTCATATATCAGTCTTAAATGAACTGAAGCAATGGGAAAATTGGATTTATTCGGAGCGGATTTCAGCGGTTGAGGCGCCTGATTGTTTTGCCGCCGCTTGCAGTCGTTTGACAATAATTAGGTAAATTGGCAGCAGTACCGTATCCGCGCAGATCCAGGCCGCAGGATTTGCAAAGCAGGCCCCATTAAATCCCATAGCCCCCACCAGCGCAAAGGCCACAAAGGTGCGGCCCATCAGTTCCATCAGCCCGGCGACCATGGATATGCGGCCGAACCCCAGGCCTTGGATGGCATTGCGGTAGATGAGCACTAGGGCCAGCAGGAACGAGCTACCTACCACCATGTTAAGGAAATGGGTGGCAAGCTCAAGAATTTCCACTTCACCGCTATCAATGAACAACTGGGCAATCTGCCGTCCGGCCAGCGATTGCGCGCCAAAAGCCACAATGCTATAAGCCAACATAATAAACGTGATTCTTCGCACTCCAACACGCACCCGGTCAATGCGGCGGGCTCCCAGGTTTTGCCCACAGTAAGTAGCCATTGTAACGCCTACCGCCTCGATGGGCGAGGTGAAGATGAACTGTACTTTGGCTCCCGCCCCGATGGCGGCCACGGCCTGGGAACCCAGTGAATTGACGGAAGCCTGTAAAATGGTGGAGCCAATGGCGGTGATAGAAAATTGCAGGCCCATGGGCACGCCGATATTCAGCAGGTGGCGCATAATTGTAACGTTTGCGCGCCCCTCGCCTTTGCGGATGTGGAGAATATCAAATTTGCGGTAAACCACCATGGCACAGAGCAGCCCGGAGAGCAGCTGAGCCAGCACTGTGGCAATAGCAGCCCCGGCGATACCCGTCTGGAAAACAAGGATAAACAGCAGGTCCAGAAAGATGTTCAGGATTGTGCTGCATAGAAGCATATAAAGAGGCGTGCGGCCGTCCCCAACAGCGCGTAGCACGCCGGAGAGCAGGTTGTACAGCATGGTGGCGGGAATGCCGAAAAAGATCAGGCGGATGTAGGTGAGGGAATAGGGGAAGATGCTTTTCGGGGTACCCATCAGGGTGAGAATCTGGGGGGAAAGCAGGCCGGTTACCAGGGCAATCAAGACGGAAAGCGCGCCCGCAAGGTAAAGGGAATTGGCAAAATACCGGCGCAGAGCCGCGTGGTCGCCCGCGCCGAAATTTTGTGAGATGGGGATGGCAAACCCCGAACAGATGCCCAGGGCCGAACCGAGTATCAGAAAGTTTAATGCCCCGGTGGCGCTGACGCCGGAGAAAGCGTCCACGCCTAAAAAGCGGGAGACTATGATGCTGTCTGCCATGCTGTAGAACTGCTGCAAAAGATTCCCCAGCAAAACGGGGATAAAAAACCGCAGAATCCGTTTGATAGGGTCCCCGGCCGTCATGTCCATAACCATATGGGATTACCGCCTTTCTTGGATTGCACACTAATGCTCATGCAAGAATACAGTATAGCAGCTTTTGAGGCGGATGGGTAGGGGTGATGTGCTAAAAACAAAGATTTTATGGTAGAATAGGGAATATGAGAAGAACAGAAGGAGCATGGAAAAGGCCAAAAGCGCGAAAAGAAAATCAGATAAAGGCAGGGCACAATGGATTGGGGAGTCAGTGCCGCAAGCGTAGGGGGCGGCCAATATTACACCAGAGGCCCGAAACGACATGGATATTCCGGGGGGAAACAAGAAATCCGGCCATAAACAATTCCAATATAGCCAATAAGCAGAAATCAATTTTCTCAGACAATCCAGGGGGAACCGCTTTGGAGCACAGAAAAGTTGTTATCTCTATCCGCCATCCTGGCGTTGCTATATCCATTGCTCTGGCGCTTGTCGATGGAGGGCTGGAAAGAGAAATCGAAGTCGCCCAGAGCCTTCTTGATGGGGAACATCTGAATCTGCTTTTCATAGGTCTGCCTCCGTTTGGATTTGGCTTGTTCCGAAAAGATGTGAGCCAAGACCTTCACGATGTTAAGATTCTCCGCTACCGCTCGATCCAAATAGTTGTCCAGAATTTCCAGCCTGTTCCTCATCTTCGGGCTTTCCAGGTTTTCCCTTGAAGCTGACCACTTCTAGTCAAAAATCCGTCATTTTTTCTATTTTAAACAAGACCTAGTGTATTTGTACTCATATCCGTGACAATTTTGATGTACCGCATCCTTGAGTACCCCAGGGCCATGAGAAAGCAGTACAGCTTCGTCCACTTTTCGTCCTCATATAGCAGGTGGTCCTCAAAGAAGTTTCCTAGGCATTGCCTTAAACCGTGCCATTGCCTTTTCGTTCAAGTCCATCTTCCGGCTATATGCCTTGACGATGCTGCAGCCCCCCTCAAATCCCATCTTCCGCGGCGCCGAATACGGCGCCTCCTCCAGCCACTTGTCTACAATCTGCTTGTACAATTCCATTTTCGTGGGCTTGGGTTCGCTTAATGTGCACTTGGGTTTCCGCGGCGATTCTACGTATTGCTTTGCCGTCCGCAGGTCCATGTGGTACTTCTCTCCCAGTTCCACATAGCTCATCCCTGTTTGTCTGTCGATTGTGCTCCTTTCATTTCTCGACTCCCCTTCCGGGACTTTTCACGCCCTGTTTGGAAGTTTTTCTTTTTTCTTCAATTCCTCAAACCCGCCCTTAAAATTTGAGAAAAGCTTGCAAAAATTGACAATCATAAACCGGGGGCAGGACGTCAACCATAGTTATTGCAAACGCGAAAAAACTTTCTGAAGGAGACGAGAATTATGAAGAACAATTCTGTTATGGTCCCCGAGGCCAAGGAAGCCATGGAGCGTTTCAAGATGGAGGCCGCCTCTGAGGTAGGCGTCAACCTGAAGCAGGGCTACAACGGTGATATTACCGCTCGCCAGGCCGGTTCTGTTGGCGGCCAGATGGTGAAGAAGATGATCGAGAGCTATGAGAGCAGCATGAAATAAGCTGTTCCTCAGCAAAAAGACGCCCTGCCGGCATTGCGGCAGGGCGTCTTTCTCTATTTGCGGTGTGTTTCCCCAAAGCCAGGTATGGAGCATTTTCAATAAAAAGCCTTTGCCAAACGCCCTCCAGAGGCTGCATAACAATCCAAGATAACCCCTCTTTCTCCCAAAAGCAGCCCTATTCTTTTGAATGAAATTGGTTTTCAGCAGGATTCTGGTCTTCTTCATTAGTAAATTGTCCGGTTCTGGCCCAAAAGTTCATTCCTTTAAGATTTTAGACAAGCCCTAGTCATAGTCCTCTAGGATTTCCCGCACCCGGTTCATGTCCTTGGCCCATATCCCTTGGCGGAGCAGCTGGCGGTCTTCTTCGGGCAGCAGCAGCACCTCCTTTTCCTCTACCAGCACCGGCTGGGCCTGTCCGGCCTTAAAGACACCCAGCTTTCCCTGGTAGATGGTTACAAAATACCCCCCGTCGTCCTTTTCGTGCTGGTTTTCCCCGTTTTCTTGACTTGCCGCGTCCTTTGGGGTATAATAAGCAGAGTCAGAATTTTCGTCTATCCCGGAGCTCAAGGCTTTTGTGGCCCGCTGCGGGCCTAGCACAGGGGCTTCCTGGGCAGCGGTTTGGGCGGCTGCTTTTCGCCCCAGCGAGAGCATGGCGGCGGTTACTACCAGGGCGGTTGCGGTAATCATCAGCAGCACCAATGTGTAGGTTTTATATTTTTTGTGCGTCATTTTGGCTGCCCTCCTTTCCTGGTTATTATGTGCCAATTTTTGCATATTATTCCAAACTTTGGGCAGCGTGAATAAAAGATAGATATGTTGGGAGGAAACTACCCGTGAAAAGAGAAGACATCAACAAATATACCACCACATTTCAGGCGCCCAGCCAGCGGGCAGAGGGCGAGTTTACCCACACTGCCGGAGCTACAGTGGCCACAATGGGCGGTATGGTGTGGAAAGCCGTGAAAACCTTAATTTGGGTTGCCCTGATCACCGGGCTGCTGGTGTTCCTTTCTGTAGCCTCTTTTATCCTTAGCTTTCGCAATATTGAGCCGCCCGATATCAACGCCATGAGCTTGAACTACTCTAGCACCATTATGCTGGACCAAAATGACGGCACCAGCACCGAGTATATGACCATTTTCCGCAACGAGAACCGGGTGTGGGTAAACCTGACGGACATCCCGGCCTATATGCAGACCGCCCAGATCGCCATTGAAGACCACCGCTTTTACCAGCACAAGGGCGTAGACTGGACAGGCACCCTAGGGGCGGTGTACCGGCTGTTTACCGGCGGCGAGGGCCGGGGCGGCTCTACGCTTACCCAGCAGCTGATCAAAAACATCACCAAGGAAAACCAGGTTAGCATTATGCGCAAGGTGAAGGAAATTTTCACCGCCCTGAACATGGAGAGCGATAAGTATACCAAGGCCGAGATACTGGAGGCCTATTTGAATATTGTAAATTATGGCGGCATGTGCCAGGGGGTAGAGGCTGCGGCCCAGTGCTATTTTGAAAAGAGCATTACCGAGTGCGACCTGGCGGAATGCGCCTTGATTGCCGGCATTACCCAAAACCCTTACCAGTTTAACCCCCTGATTTTCCCGGAGCAGTCTAAGGAAAAAGCCGAAATCGTGCTGGAGCGTATGCTGGAGCTTTCGAAAAGCGGAGAGCTGGATACCGAGCACCTGGTACCGATTACCCAGGCCGAGCACGATGCCGCCCTGCAGGAGCTGGCCACCATGACCTTTGCCGGCGCGGAGATTGAAGAGGAGGATGTGGAGGAAAACCAGGACGAGACCAAGTGGAATTGGTATATTGACTATATGTTCAACCAGGTAGCCGAGGATTTGGCGGAGCGGTACAGCTACTCTACAGACGCCGCTATTCAGCTAATGTATAATGGCGGCCTGGAAATTCACTGTGCCATGGACTATAACCTGCAGACCGATATGGAGCGCTATTTCCTTACCAACACAGATATGCTTCCCGACGATGAGGATATCGACCTGGGTTTCTTTATGATGAACCCTTACAACGGCCAGGTAATGGCTACCATTGGCAGCCGGTATGAGCGGGACGGCGTGCGGCTGTACAGCAACAGCACCGACGCCAGCCGCCAGTGCGGCTCTTCTATGAAAGGGGTTGGCCCGTACGCTGTGGGCATTGGCACTGGGGCCATCACCTTTAGCACGATGCTAAAGGATCAGCCTTTGCCAGGTTATTTTGATGACGGCACGCCTGGGCCTAAAAACTGGAACGGCAAGTACAGCAACTATATGTGTGTGGACCGGGCCTTAGAGACCTCCATGAATGCCCCGGCAGTACAGCTGTGCAACCAGGTGGGCCCACAGACCATTTATGACTGGCTCACGCAGTCCCTGCACTTCAGCACCCTAATTGATAACGATATTGCCCTGGCCCCTATGGCCCTAGGCGGCCTAAGCTGGGGTGTGACGGTGGCGGATATGACCGCCGGTTATCAGCTGTACGCCAATGGGGGCGTGTACCACCGGCCCATTACCTACTGGTATGTAAAAGATCATGATGGCAACGTTATTTTGGACAACCGTGAGGATGAGGGTACCCAGGTAATGAGCCCCGAGCGGGCCACCATTATGAACAAGCTGCTCCAGCGCACCATCTATGGCAGCCAGGCTACCGGCGGCTATTTGGCAGATTTGCCTGTGACGATTTACGGCAAAACCGGTACCACAGACGATGATTTTGACCTGTACTTTGTGGGCGCCACGCCCTTCTGCGTGGCAGGAATCTGGAACGGCTACACTTACTCCCAGGAGTTGGGAGACGGCAGTATGCATCTGCGCACCTGGAAAAGTGTCATGCAGCATCTGATTGATAACTACGACTGGTCTGGCCGAGATTGGGTGATCAGCGACAATGTGTATGCCGCTACTTTCTGCCGCAGCAGCGGCAAGCTGGCAGGGCCCAACTGTTTTGACACCTCCACCGGCTGGTATGAGCCTGGAAATGCCCCAGGTACCTGCAACGGCGGTTCGGACCATGTTGCCGGGCCTACCGTGTCCCCGTCTCCATCGGTGTCTCCTTCGCCCTCGGTATCGCCCTCGGTATCGCCTTCGACGTCCCCGTCGGTGTCGCCTAGCGCAGGGCCCAGCACCGAGCCCAGCCCTGGTCCTAGCGATGAGCCTAGCCCCGGGCCCAGTGACGAGCCCATAGATACTCCAGAGCCCAGCCCGTCCTTCCCCTCGGATCCCACGGTGACAGATACGCCGGAGCCCACGGAAGATCCCACACCTACCGACGAGCCTCCAGTGCACACGCCGGATGTGCCGACTACAGACGAGCCAACGGCTACAGATGGGCCGCTGGGTTAGAACGTACCTTTGATATCGTGGAAATTATATAAAAAGAGATGGGAGCGTGAAGAAAAAGTTTTCCTGTTTTGCTTGGCCCATGCTTGGGCGTTCAGTACCTGCCAAAGCGGCGGCCGTTACAAGGGCTGCGGTACGGGAAAACTTTCCACGGCCTGTCAGGCTTAAAAAATGTTCAGGGGCTCTGGTTTCTCGCGAGATCCAGCCGGCAGCTGGCGCACAAGGCCCAAAGCTCTTTGGCCCCAATCAAAAGTTCCTACAAGAATCAAGATCACAGTACAAAATACAAGCAAAAAAGGCAAATATGGGGAGTGGTAGAAATGGCAGAAATCGCGGTACTGGGCCATGGCGTGGTAGGCTCCGGTGTGCTGGAAGTCCTGCTGACTCACCGGGAGAGCATTGCCCGGCGGGCAAAAGAAGAAATTGAGGTCAAGCATATTCTGGATTTGCGGGAATTCCCCCAGCTGGAATACGCGAACCGTTTTACAAAGGATTTTAACGATATCCTCCAGGATCCGGAGGTCCGGATTGTGGTAGAGTGTATGGGGGGGCTGGAGCCCGCTTTCACCTTCGTAAAGGCCTGCCTGGAAAACGGTAAAAGCGTGGTAACCTCCAATAAGGAACTGGTGGCGGCCAAAGGTGCCCTGCTTCTAGAGATTGCCCAGAAAAACAACTTGAATTTTCTATTCGAGGCCAGTGTGGGCGGAGGGATTCCCATTATCCGGCCGATCAGCCAGTGCCTGGCCGCCAATGAAGTCAGCGAAATTGCCGGCATTCTCAACGGAACCACAAACTTTATCCTAACTAAAATGATCCGGGAGCATATGGGCTTCCAGGAAGCCCTGGCGCTGGCTCAGGAGCTGGGCTATGCCGAGCGGGACCCCTCTGCCGATGTGGAGGGAGCGGACGCCTGCCGGAAAATCTGCATTTTGGCCAGCCTGGCCTTTGGCAGCCATGTGTACCCGCAGCAGGTGCATACCCAGGGTATTACAAAAATTACCCTAGAGGACGTGGCCTATGCCGAGGCCTGGGGTGGGGTGATCAAGCTGATTGGCGAGGTAAAAATGCTGGAAAACGGCAGGCTTGCCATCCAGGTGGCGCCTATGTTCATCAGCCGGGAAAGCCAGCTGGCCAATGTGGATGACGTGTTTAACGGCATTTTGGTTCGGGGGGATGCCACTGGAGACGTGGTGTTCTACGGCAAGGGAGCGGGCAAGCTGCCCACTGCCAGCGCTGTGGTAGCCGATGTGATTGACTGTGTAAAGCACTTTAAGGCTCGAAAATACCTGTTTTGGGAGGATGGAAAGCCCGACTATGTGGAGCCCTTTGCCAGCATTCCCGGAGATTTCTTTGTACATGTGAAAAGCCAGGGGGACTCTGCGGAGGCCTTTGCCCTGGCAGAATCCGTATTTCCCGGCGCGGTCCGGATTATTCGCCGGGATGAATCCTTGGGAGAGGCTGGGTTTGCCGTAAAAGCTATTTCAATCAGCGGTTTAGAAGAAAAGCTGGCAGAGCTGGAAGGCCGGGGGGCCAAGGTACTTAACCAGATAAAGATATCGGACTTTTAACGGGGAGGACAAAGCATGATACGGATAGACGTGCCAGCTACCAGCGCCAACCTGGGCTCGGGCTTCGATTCCCTGGGGATTGCCCTTGCCATGCAGAACCGGGTTTGGGTGGAGGAATACGATGGGCTGGAGATCAGCTGTACCGATTCTACAGAGGTGCCAAAGGACGAGAGTAACCTGATCTTTTGGGCGGCCAAGCACCTTTATGAGGCCTGCGGCAAAAAGCTGCCGGGGCTGAAAATTATTCAAGAAAACAATATACCTATGGCCAGGGGTCTGGGCAGCAGCTCGGCCTGTATTGTGGCAGGCATTCTGGCCGCAAACCGTTTTATGGGCAATCCGTTAAGCAAAACAGATTTGATCAACTTGGCTGCCAAAATTGAGGGGCATCCGGATAACACCAGCCCGGCCCTTTCCGGGGGCCTGGTGGCCTCGGCCATGGAGGGGGAACGGGTGTACAGCGTCAGTGTGCCAGTAAGCGATAAAATCCGGTTTGCCCTGATGATCCCCCCTTTTGAGCTAAAGACAGAGAAGGCCCGGGCCGCTTTGCCCAAGGAATACAGCAGGGAGGACGCGGTGTACAATCTCTCCCGCTCCGGGCTGATGACAGCCTCTCTGTTTTCCGGAGAACTGCACAACCTGCGGGTGGCGGTGCAGGATCGCATCCACCAGCCCTACCGCTCGGGGCTTATTGAGAACTACGACAATGTGTTCCGCATGAGCTATGAGCTGGGCTCTTTGGGTACTTATGTCAGCGGGGCAGGGCCTACCATTATTGCTATGATCGACGCGGAAAACGCCGAGGCCTTTGGCAAGGCCTGCGTCAGCCATTTGGCGGACAAGGGCATTGAAGGCTGGCGGGTGGAGATTTTGCAGGCGGATCAGGAAGGGGCCAAGGTGGTTATTGAATAATGGACTCATTGTTTCAAAATGTGGACTGCGTTTCCTTTTATGCGGACAATATCGACCAGGGCATTGCTTTTTACACTGCATTGGGCTTAAAGCTTTTATGGCGGGGGGAGAACTCCTGCGGTTTGGGAATGAGCGGCGATATTACGGAAATTGTGCTGGTAAACAAGCATAATCCTGTAGCCCAGTTTAAAGTGGAGTCTGTGGAAAAAGCACTGCCGGTTTTTGAAAAGGCCGGCGGCACGGTGGAAGTGGGGCCTTTTGATATTGACATTGGCAAATGTGCGGTTGTCAGCGACCGCTGGGGCAACCGGTACTGTCTGTTGGATATGACCAAGGGGAGATACACCACCGATGCTCAGGGAAATGTAACCGGCGTGGAGGGGTAAGCGGCGGATTTGGGAGACAGGCAAGTACTGTCCCTTGAGAGGGTAAAGACCTGGCGTAGGGTAATTTTGCGGACATTTTTGCCATTGCGCCCAGATATCTTACAGTCAGGCTTGCCTACGGAATCCACCGTAGCAAATGTATTGACAGCGTCAAGTATCCACGGTATAATAGCACTACTTGACTATACTGAATCAAGAGGGGTTGTATATGGCACTAATTGTACAGAAATTCGGCGGTACCTCTGTGCGGGACGCCGAAAGAATTGACAATGTGGCTAAAATCGTTACCTCCGCCTACCGCAATGGCAACAGCGTGGTGGCGGTGGTCTCTGCCCAGGGGGACACCACCGACGACCTGATTGCCAAGGCCGCCGAGGTGAACCAGCGGCCCAGCAAGCGGGAAATGGATATGCTCCTCTCCTCCGGAGAACAGATTTCCGCTGCCCTTCTGGCTATGGCCATTGAGCGCATGGGCTTCCCTGTAGTCTCCCTTTTGGGCTGGCAGGCTGGGTTCGATACCACCTCCGATTATGGCAACGCCAGAATTAAGCGAGTGGATGTTTCCCGGGTGAAGAAGGAGCTGGATAAGCACCGCATTGTGGTAATTACCGGCTTTCAGGGGCTAAACCGTTATGGCGACATGACCACCTTGGGCCGGGGAGGCAGCGATACCAGCGCTGTGGCCATTGCCGCCGCCATGCATGCCGACCTGTGCCAAATCTATACCGATGTAGACGGAGTTTATACCGCGGATCCCAGAAAGATTCCCGGGGCCAAAAAGCTGGAATGCATTACTTATGATGAAATGCTGGAGCTGGCTACCCTGGGGGCCCAGGTGCTCCACAACCGGTCGGTAGAGATGGCAAAAAAATATAATATCGAGCTGGAAGTCCTCTCCAGCCTGACAGGGGCCAGGGGGACCATTGTGAAGGAGGAAAACAGTGTGGAACAAATGCTGATTAACGGGGTTGCCCGGGACGACAATATTGCCAGAATCTCTATTATCGGCGTGCCGGATAAGCCTGGCCTGGCCTTTAAGATTTTCTCAAAGCTTTCGGCCAAGGGGACTAATGTGGACATTATTCTCCAGTCTATTGGCCGCAACGGCACAAAGGATATTAGCTTTACCGTGGAGAAGGACCGCATGGAGGACACCATTGAACTTTTAAAGGAGTATACCGAAAAGCTGGGGGCCTCCAGCCTGGTGGCAGACGACAACGTGTCAAAGGTATCCATTGTAGGCGCTGGGATGGAGAGCCATCCAGGCGTGGCTGCGGAAATGTTTGAGGCTCTGTTTAGCCGCAATGTGAACATACAGATGATCTCTACCAGTGAAATTAAGATTTCTGTACTGGTGCACAAGTCCGATAGCCAGCGGGCGGTAGAGGCCATCCACGAAAAGTTTTTCGAGAGCTAACAGAACAACCTGTTATTTATTGTAGATTAAGCTTAACCCCTAAAATTTCCCGTTCATACCTCACCCCCAAGCCGGACACAATAGCTCTGGGGGTGATTTTATGTTTCCAATTTATTGGGGCGAGGGCCCCATGGGCAATCCTGCCGGCTACGCCCCGGGGATTTTGGGCCTGGATTATCCCGGAATGCGGGATCTGCCAGAGGAAATCCGGGCCGCTTTGGATGAGCGCAGGGGAGAGTATCACAACGAAGAAGAGATGCGCAGGCTGGTGCATGAGCTAATGCTCCGGCGGTAGCGGGAAAAGCGGGGAGGGCAAAGGGCCCTGCCCGCTTTTTCATGGAAAAAATCCGTAAAAAATGGAGACTCCCAGCCGAAAACCCGCTTTTGCCCTTTCGGCCGCAGGAATTATCCAAAAACATCCAGATATTTTCGGCGAATCCCTTGAAATTTATGGCCGGGTTTGGTATAATACGCTGAGACGCGGGTGGATAAGCCTCTTGCGTCAGGATACGAGGTTTTTTTATTTCAAGGAGGAAAACAGTTATGAAGAAAGTACTTTCTCTGCTTCTGGCTGTCGTTATGCTGTGCACTTGCTTTGCTGCCTGCACCGGCGGCGAGAACAGCAGCACCCAGTCCAGCAGCAGCACCCCAGAGAGCAGCACCCCGGTAAGCAGCGCAGCCGAAGAGTCTTCCGCTGCTGGGGAGGAGTCTTCCGCAGCTGAGCCCGAGAGCACTGGCGATGGCGAAAAGTTCAAGGTAGGTATTCTGGCTCCCGCTGTTACCCACGGCTGGGTGGCTGGCGTGGCTTACTATGCCGAGGCCCGTTGCAAGGAGCTTAGCGATACCGTTGATTACCGCCTGCTCACCAGCAACAATGCCGAGGAAATGACCAACCAGATTGATGAGCTGAAGACTTGGGGCGCCCAGGCTGTGGTGGCTTTCCCCCAGTGGGAGGGTATGGAAGACCCCATTAAGGGCCTTGTTGACGCGGGCATCCCGGTGGTAAACTTCGACATCGTCATTGATGTAGATGGCGTGTACCATGTGGCCGGTGACAATGTGGACATGGGCACCCAGAGCGCCCAGTATATTGTGGACAAGATTGGCACTACCGGCAAGGTAGCTGTGCTGGAGGTTCCCTCCTCTGGTTCTGTTTCCGAGCTGCGCAAGCAGGGCTTTGAAGAGAAGATGAAGGAAATTGCTCCCGACATGGAACTGCTGTACTACGAAACTGCCTTTACCCGTGAGGCTGGCCTAAAGGATTTTGCCGACGTGCTGAACGCCAACGCTCAGATTGACGCGGTGTTCTCCATGGACGATGAGACCTCTATTGGCGTGCTCCAGGCTATTGATGAGGCGAAGCGTACCGACATCAAGGTTGTTACCGGTGGCGGCGGATGCCAGGAGTACTTTAAGATGATGCCTGACAACGAGAACATCTGGATCCAGTCCGCTCTCTACAGCCCCGACATGGTTATGGACGCTGTGGACATGGCCGTTGCCCTGCTGAAGGGTGAGACCGTGGACCAGGAGAAGATTATCCCCACCACTGTAGTAGACCGGGAGAACTGCGCCGACTATCTGGACGAGAATTCCCCCTACTAATGAAAGCTGCCAGTAGGCAAAACTGAATGATGAATGGAAAGGGCTATGGCGTACTCGTCATAGCCTTTTTTCCAAAAGGAAAGGTCGAGGAATATGCAGCTGGAAATGCGGAATATCTACAAATCCTTCGGCGCCAATGATGTGCTCCGGGACATCGATTTTACGGTTAGCGGCGGGGAAATTTGCGCTTTGCTGGGAGAAAACGGCGCGGGAAAGTCTACCCTGATGAATATTCTGGGCGGCGTGTTGCCCTGCGATTCCGGCACAGTGACCTTGGACGGCCTGGCGGTACATTTTAAAACCCCGGCAGAATCTTTGGATGCAGGCATTGCCTTTATCCACCAGGAACTGAACCTGGTAAACGACCTGGCAATTTTTGAAAATATGTACATTGGCCGGGAACTAAAGGCCAAAAGCGGCTTTCTAGACGCCAAAACCATGTGCGAGAAGTGCCAGGACGTATTCCGGCGTATGGATGTGGACTTGGATCCCCGAGCCATGGTTCGAGAGCTGGACGCCTCTTACAAGCAGATTGTGGAGATTGCCCGGGCTCTGTTGATGGATGCCTCTATTATTATTATGGACGAGCCTACCACCTCCCTTACGGACCCGGAAATTGACCGGGTATTTGACATGATGCGTACCCTGCAGGCCCAGGGCGTAGCCATTGTTTTTATCTCCCACAAGCTAAAGGAGGTAATGGCCGTGTGTACCCGGTACACGGTTCTCCGAGACGGCGAGATGGTGGCTTTTGGAGATGTAAAGGACACAGATGTGGACGAGCTGGCTAGGCATATGGTGGGCCATGACGTGCGTACCCAGTCTTTGCGGGAGGACCGGGAGCTGGGAGAAGAGGTGCTTCGAGCAGAGCATCTTAGCCAGGATAGGCGGTTTCAGGATGTAAGCTTTTCCCTGCGGGCTGGTGAGGTGCTGGGCTTTACAGGCTTGCTGGGGGATGGCCGCAGCGAGCTGTTTCAGGCCATATTTGGCAGCGGTGGCCGGTACCAGGGCCAGCTTTATCTCGAGGGTAAGCCAATAGCTCCCCGCAGTACCCGGCAGGCGGTTAATTTGGGCATAGGCTATGTGCCCAGAGACCGGAAGGAAAACGGCATCATTAAGGATCTGGATATTTTAGAGAACGGCTCTATTGTCACCTGGCCCCGGCAGGCCAAAATGGGCTTTATTCGCTGGAAACAGGTGCGGGAAGACTTTAACCGCCAGGTTCAAGGTTTAAAGATTAAAATGGGCAGTGAAGAGGACCTAATTGGCAGCCTTTCTGGCGGCAACCAGCAAAAGGTGGTCTTGGCCAAGTGGTTAAACGCCCAGCCCAAGGTTCTGGTGTTTGATAACCCTACCCAGGGTGTGGATGTGGGAGCAAAAGAGGATATTTACGACACCATTTTGGCTCTGGCCCGCCAGGGTGTGGCAGTGGTGGTCCTCTCCAGCGAGGCTCAGGAAATTATCCGCCTTTGCGACCGGGCGCTGGTGCTCTACCACGGCCAGCTCCAAGGTGAGCTAAGGGCTCCGGATATTACAGACCAGGAGATTATGCGCCTGGCCACCGGCGGTGGGGCACAAAGCCAGTCCGCCTAGAGGCACGGCGGGAAACATTAGGAAGGAAAGCGGTGAAAGTGATGGGAAAAGCGAAAAAGAATTCATTGCCTGGCAGGGTGCAGGAACTCTGGCGTACCAATCCTCTGTTTAGCACCGGTATGGCTTTGGTGGTTATGATAATTGTGCAGACCATGGCCCTGAGCATGAACACCAGCTTTGGCAGCTTTGGAGAGTGGTTCCAGAACTGGCTGCAAAACTGGATATCTCTGCTCAGGGGCAATGCGGGCATTGGCATTATTGCCCTGGGCATGACCTTTGTTATCATTTCCGGGGGAATTGACCTTTCAGTGGGCTCGGTGTATGTAACGGTAGGCGCTTTCATTATGGTACTGCTAAACACCGGTGCCGGAGGCTGGCTGCAAAGTATTGGCCTGGGAGGCATTCCGGCTATCATAATCGCCTTGCTGGGGGCCATGCTCTTGGGCAGCCTGCTGGGGGAGGGCAACGGCCTGTTGATCTCTTATGGCAGAATGCCCCCCTTTATTGCCACTCTTGGCTCTATGCAGATTTTGCGCAGCGTGACCCAATACTTTATGAAAACCCAGAAAACCGAGCTGCCTGATGCTTACAAGGCTATTGCCCGGCTGGATATTGGTGGCCAGCAGCTAATGCCCATTCTCTATTGGGCCATTTTGGCGGCGGCCATGTACATTATTTCTTATAAGACCACCTTTGGCCGGTATGTGTTTGCCATTGGCTCTAACGAGTGGACCACCCGGCTTTCTGGGGTAAATGTGCGGCAGGTAAAGCGTCGGGTGTACGCTCTCACTGGTTTTTTGGTGGCAGTGGCTGCCATTATTCAAACCTCCCGCATTGGCTCTATGGACTACGCCAGCGCGGGCAGCGGCTTTGAAATGGACGCGATTGCCTCGGTAATTGTAGGCGGTACCAGTATGTCTGGCGGCCGGGGCTCCATTGTGGGCACAGTGTTTGGCACGCTGATTGTGGCGGTAATGAACAACCTGCTTAACCTGATCGGGGTGGACCCATATCTTAGCGCGGCTTTTAAAGGAGCGATCATTATTGGCGCGGTGCTGCTGCAGAGAAAGGATAAAAATTGAACTATGGCAGGAAGCGGCTTTATTATGAAGTGACCCCAAAAAGTTCGACAAGGATTATCGCTAAAAAAGTTCAAGCATCCGAAAGGGCTTGTTGTCTGTGAAGCGCGGGCGGCAAGCCTTTCCGCTTTGCCATGATGCGGCGGTTGCTGTAGAAATCAAGATATTCCAAGAGTTCCTTCTTGAAGTGCTCCATCGAATTGAATACATGGAGATAAAGCAGTTCACTTTTAAGAAGTCCAATCCTGCTCATGCCCTGCCGGACGCCTTTCTCCCGGGGCATGCCCTGATAATAATGCAGAATCAGACCAGTTCCGTCCGGTATCTTCCCCAAAGCCTTGTCGAGTATAATCCTTATCATGCTCAGAACAGGCCGTCAGAGATCGTATAGAAGAGAAGATCCGGAGCAATCTTGCCAGTTTCACCCTTGTAGGAACGATATTTCTTCATTCTGACACGGCAAACCGAGTTCCTTCATAAGCCACTGGACAGCCTTGTGGTTCAAGCGGATACCGCGCCTATGCAGTTCCATTGTGATCCGATGATAGCCATAACATTCCTTGCTTTCGTGGTATATAGTCGTGATCTCTGCTTTTTCGATTTCGTACTTGTCTGGGCTGTCTATCCGTTTTAGATGGGAGAAGAAAGGTGCCCGGCCAGATGAGCGATGGAAAGTAAACTCTCCAGTTTGTGTTTTTGCCTCAGTTTTTGAATTATCTGGGTGTTCCGCGCTGGCGTTGTTCGTCTTCCAAAACCAAAGCTTGCAAGTTTTTCAGGTATTCGTTCTCCGCTTGCAGTCGCTGCGCTTCAGCCGGCAAATCCCCTTCCACCGCTTTCGGCGGCTTCTTTGGATGGCCTCTGAATAGCAAGCCCTTCCGGGCCTTCTGTCAGATAGATGCGGCCCGTGTTGAGTTCCGGTATGTATTTCTTGTTTGGAATTCCCTTTGGCATGAGAAATCACCTCACTTGCTTTTCAGTATACCATACTGTCTAACAAATGGGGTGCAGTTCATTAGGGCCGCCTCTTTTTTCATAGTTTATAGGCAGCTATGTGTCTGGATATATTAGGGAAAATATGTTATAATATTACAACTCCGCTGGCCTCTTTGGAAAGCGGAGCGCTTTAGGTTTCCGGTCTGACTGCCTAGACAAAATGCTATATCTGTGGAGGAAAAATTATGAACTTCTTTGTCAACAAAAAGCTTGCCACCCGTATTGGCATTATTACCACCGCCATTACTTTAGCTGGGCTGCTGCTGCTCTGGATTGTAGTTTCTACCAACGTATCTTCCATGGTCAGCAGTAATATTACCAACCAGTTGGCAGACGCGGTGGAGGCCAGAGCCACAATTATTAATGATTATGTAAGCTCTGCAGAGGAGTATGTTGCGGCATTTGCGCTGGGTGGTGAAGTTCGGGCCCTGCTTTTGGATCCCGAGAACCCAGAGCTGCTGGCAAAGGCCCAGCAGTACACAGAAGATTTTGCTGCTGTAAAAGGCGTATTTGAAGGCCTGTATATTGCTACCCCGGGCACCCATGTGCTAACCCACACCTCTCCGGATGCCATTGGTATAACCACCCGTTCCGGGGATTCTTTAGAGGGGTTCCAAAGCACCATTCTTGCCCAAAAGCAGCTGACCAATTTGGGTATTATGAAATCTCCCGGGACTGGCAGCATGATTCTCTCCATATATTACCCAATTTTTGAGGGGAATCAGTGCATTGGCTACGTGGGGGCCGGTGTTTACGCCAGCCACCTGACGGATGCCCTGCTCGACCTAGACATTAAAGGAATGCCAGACAGCGAGTATATATTCCTAAATGCAGATACCGGTGTGTATCTGTACCATGAGGATGATGCCCTTTTGAATACAGAAACCACAGACCCTGGCTATCAAGAAATTCTCCAGCGCATCGGGGCGGACCAAAGCGCCCAAGCCGGAACATATTCTTACCATGATGAGAGTGGAACAGAGCAGCTGGTGGTATATAAATATTTAAAAGACCGGGGATGGGTCTTTATGGTTCGGGAAAATGCCGCAAAGGTTTACAGCGCGGTGACCACTGTACATATTATTGTTGGCTTTCTATGCGCGGCGGTGGCGGTTGCCATTATTCTTATCACTCTCCTCGTTCTGTACCGTGAAGGGAGAGAGCTAATGGCAGTAGAGCGGGCAATCAGCAGCTTAGGAGACTTAAACCTCTCTGCCGACCAGGAGCTGGAAAGCTTTTATGGACGGAAGGATGAAATTGGCTTGATTGCCGAAACCACCCACCGGGTCTGCGGCTGCCTGCGAGAAACCATTGAAGATGTGGGGCGGATTTTAGGAGAGATGGCAGACGGCAATCTTACGGTAGATGTAGCCCGTAACGCTCACTACTATATTGGGGATTTCCAGCTTCTTTCCCATAGCCTGCAGTCTATCCACGCCAATTTGATGAAGGTTATCCAGGACATTTCCCAAGTGGCCAGCCAGGTAGATACCAGCGCAGACCAGGTTTCCTCTGGCGCCCAGGCCCTTTCTCAGGGCACTGTGGAGCAGGCAGCCTCTATAGAGGGCCTAATATCCAATGTCACCACCATTTCCTCCCAGATTAAAACCAGCGCTGTCCGCTGCGGCAGCGCCAGCCAGCTGGTAGACCAGGCTACAGGCTATGCGGCAGAGGCGGATACCAAAATGGAGCAGCTAATGGCCGCTACCAAAAATATAGACAGCTCCTCTGCCCAGATTATCACCATTACCAAGACCATTGAAGATATTGCTTTCCAGACCAATATTCTGGCGCTAAACGCCTCGGTAGAGGCTGTGCGGGCTGGTGCTGCCGGAAAGGGCTTTTCTGTTGTGGCAGATGAGGTTCGAAGCTTGGCAGCAAAATCTGCAGAGGCAGCCCAGGATACCAGCAGCCTGATCAACCGCTCTATTAACGACGTGAAAACAGGAACAGAATCCACAGATTTGGCAGTTTCTGCCATGCAGGATATCCACAGCTGCGTTCAGGCTATTAAAACCCTTATGGATGAAATTGCCATTGCCAGCAAGGAGCAGTCGGAAATGATGATTCAGGTAGAGAATGGAATTAAAGAGATTTCCAATGTAGTGCAGGCCAATTCTGCTGCCGCGGAGGAAAGCGCCACAGTATCCAAAGAACTGTCCGGCCAGGCACGGACGCTGAATAGTCTAATCCGTCAGTTCCGTATTCAGTAAGCGCTTTAAATTTGGGCCCTGCCTATGGCGGGGCCTTTTCCTTTGGAGTGCTTGCTTCTATACAAGAATTTTCCCTTGTAAAACCTCTGCTCCTCTGGTATAATAAAAAAGGTTTGTTTGAAAAGTGAGGGAATGCGGATTTTTTGACTAGGGCTTGTTTAAAAAAGAGGAAATGCCGGCTTTTTTGAGTATAAGTGGTCAGCTTCAAGGAAAAAACGCAAGTGATACTTTGCGTATTACAACGATTTTAAACGCGGAAGATGGCCGCTTCTGGGCAATAAGACATCGTTTTTGTTTTTTCAAACATGCTCTAAGTAAGGTTTGCGTTCGCATGCAGAATCTCTGGTAGATCTGCCTCGCAAGGCGATCTTTATAGGTGTAAAGACCTCATTCCCTAGTGCTGCAAAAACAAGCCCAAGGAATGAAAACAATCAAAAATTTTATGGAAAGGCGGCGTGAAAAATGTCAATTAGAGAGAAAGTTGCTGCTTTCCTGTTTCGCTCCAAGGCAAAAGAAGAAGCCGAAGCTCAGCCTTCCCAGGACCAGAGCCATGTGCCTGAAAGCACCTCTGCGCCTGCGGCAGAGCATACGAGGTTTGCCGGCGCCGATGTGTTGGAGTTAGCTCCTGAGCACCCCATTCATCTCCTCCACGACCTGCGGCGGAAAGAATCTGGCTATCTGCCGTCTCCCCGGCTTTGCTTGGATGAGGAGGGAGTGCTCCCTGCAGAGGTAGTAAAGCGGGAAAACCAGCGGCTGAAAAATTTTGTTACCAGTGTCTGTAATACCAGGCTAAAGGAGGTAAACGGCAAAAGGGCTGGCAAGAAGAACCAAAAGAAAAAATCTGAAGAGGAAACAGAAGAAGGGCCGCCTCCCTTAGACGCCCTTCCCTGCTTTTTCCTTTCTGCCGATAAGCTCTATGCTTGGGTGCTGGTTCTCCCTCCGGTACGAGGCGGGGAAGAGCTGACCAGGGACGGGCTTTACACTGCCATGGCTCAGGAAGACATTACTTTTGGCGTGGAATCATGGACTGTTGACCGGCTGTCCAGGGAGGACAGAAAGTATTTTACCCTGCACTTGGTTGCCAAGGGCAAGCCGGCTTTCGACGGCCAAAACGGCAATATAGTAGAGCATTTTCCTCGGGTGGTAGAGCGAATGCTGGAGGTAGATGAGTATAACCAGGTGGACTATACTGCCCTTAACCTAATCCACAACGTAAAAGAGGGAGAGGAGATTTGCCGGCTTATCCGGGCTACCGAGGGTGAGCCGGGCCGCACAGTGCTGGACCAGGAAATCCCTGCCAAAGGCGGAAAAGAAGTGCCCCTGCCCAAGGGGAGAAATACAGAGATTACCGAGGACGGCGTTTCCCTAGTGGCCACCATTGCCGGCCATGTAGAGTTTACAGGCCGAAGCTTTCAGGTAAAGCCAGTGCTGGATATTGCAGAGGATGTGGACTTTTCTACCGGCGATATCAATTTTTTGGGCGATGTAAACATAAAGGGCGACGTGCTCAGCGGCTTTACTGTGCGGGCTATGGGCAACGTGCATGTGGATGGCGTGCTGGAGGCCGGCAGCATTGTAGAGGCCGGCGGCGACCTAGTGGTTGTTAAGGGTATTTTAGGCGACGGCACCGCGGTAATTCGGTGCCACCGAAGTGTTTTTTCCAAATATATTGAAAACGCCATTATCCATGTTCGAGAAAATCTGCAGACAGACTGTATTATGAACGGCAGAATTTACTGTGACCAGGAGGTTCAGGTAATTTCGGGCCGGGGAACTATTATGGGAGGCAAGATCTGGGCAGCAAAAAAAGTAGCGGCCAAAACCATTGGCGCGCTCTCTGAGTGCAGAACCTCGATTATTTTAGGGGGCAATCCTTGGTCTTATTTTGAGCGAGAGCTTCTGCGCAGAGAAATGAAAGAAATCGAGATGGAAATGGAGAAGCTGGAATGCCAGCCAGAGAGCACGGCAAGGGCCAGCTTGCTAAAAAAAGCCCGGGCCAGGCTTTCTGTGGTAGAAATGAAGCTAAAGCACCTGCAGAGCGAGCTGGATGAAATGAAGGTGAACCCTTACGAAATGGATATGGGCCGGCTGGAGTGCAGCATTGCCTACGCGGGTACCGAGATTAGTCATGAAAACGAAATTGTCCGCTTGCGGCACGAAACCAGGCAGTGTGTGGCAACCATCATCAACGGAGAAATTGTGATGATGTAATATGATTTTTGAAAAAAGTGAAAGGAGGAATTAGAATATCTATGGGCAAAAAACGTGTAATGGTCATAGACGATTCGCGAGTAATGGAGCTTCAGATTCAAAAGCTCCTGGAGGGATCAGAGTTTGAGGTGGCAGCCTATTGTGAAAACGGTGAGGAGGCCATTGCCCGCTACGGGGAGGTGCTTCCGGATGTGACAACCATGGACATTATTATGCCCGGCATAGATGGTTTGGAAACCGCCCAGATTATCCTGGAGGAACATCCGGAGGCAAAAATTGTGATGCTTACCTCTATGACAGATGAGGACAGTATGAACGAGGCGGTCTCTCTGGGGGCAAAGGCCTTTTTAAGCAAGCCGATTACTGGGGAAGACCTGATCGGCACACTGGAAAAGGCAATGAAATAGAAGAGGGCCATACATACGCAAAAGGAGCCCGGCAGGCTTATATCTGCCGGGCTCCTTTTTGCATTTTTCGGCTAGACCGCATTTTGCCGCCAGCTTTAGAGATTCCTTTTTTTCATATCCTCCACAAGGGGGGGAAACTGAGAGATCATATTGTCCATGTCCTCAAACATGGCGCTCTTGGTGGTGCCCAAGCGGCTGGCATAGTCAATATGCTTGACCACCTCTTGGTTCAACTCCTTAATCTGGTTAAAGAACTGGCAAATAATCTGCAGCTCGCTTTGTGAGGCCTCAATCACTTCGGAAATCTCTGTTTGTACAGTTACTGCGCCTTCTGCGGCAGCGGTAATATCCTGAAAGCCTTTGCTTGTCTCCTCCACAATATTGGTAACCTGGCCTAGTGTTTGCTGAGAGGCAGAAATGCTGGTGCTAAGGTCATTGGCCCGGTTTACCACATCGCAAACACCTCCATCTACCTCGCCGGCCAAAGCCTTAATCTCCTTTGCCAGGTCCTTTACCTGAACAGCAACCACAGAAAAGCCCCGTCCGGCTGCTCCCACCCGGGCTGCCTCAATGGAGGCGTTTAGGGCCAGAATGTTTGTCTGGTCTGCAATAGACACAATTTTTTCCATGCACTGGCGAATCTCTTTTATGGCAGATTCCAGCTGAGAAAAGGTTTCGGTCATCGCTTCGTAAGAGGCCTGTACAGCCACAGAGGTCCTTCCCAGGCCTTCCATCTCTTCTTGGGCGGCCGTCACGCTTTGGGCAATGTTCTCCCGCACTTCGCTAAACTGGTCTGCTGCCTGGCTGATATTGGAAAAGGACATCCCCAGATCCTGCAGCTTGGTCTGAAACAGCTCTGCCTCCCGGAGTACGCCGGAAAATGTGCTGCCTACCTGGCTAAGCTCCTGCAGGGAGTCCACTTCTTTTTTCACCAGCTCCTGCTGGTATTCCTTTAGGCTGTCTGCCACATGCCGTACAGGATAAAAGTCTTGTTCTCCTTGGGGGGCCTGCTCTTTTTTCCTAAATAGTCCCATCGCTATTTCTCTCCTTACTCAAAGACCACACAGGTCATAGACTGGTTTACAAAGCGGTTGTTATAGTGCTCGCCATAGCCCACAAAGCCCGTATGGTTGCCCAAAGCGGCCATTTGGGTTAGGTATTCCTGCATGTAGCCATGTTCAGAGAACAGCTTATACCGGAAAAGGCAGTTTACAGAAAAAATTGCCGACCGGTGGGGGAAATCCTGGGATATTTGGGCAATTGTATCCTGTACAATTGCCCTATAATCACCCAACTCCAGCAAATTCAACACGTCCGAATCATTTACTTGGCGGAAACAGGCCAAAGCGTCGCCCCGCACTTCTTTAATGGAGATAATACAGGTGTCGTCCCCATTCAGTTTTCCAAAGGGGTTTTGGAAGGTGCGGGTTAGGATCTCCTCGTCGGTTACATGGAGGATGTCCTTATAAACCTGCTTGGCTGGTTTTCCGTTTAGGGCGCCCAGCACATAGTTGGCACGGTCTGTATGAGAGGCGATAAAGCGGTAATTGCCCATTTGGTGGTAGATATTTTCCTTATATGTTTTTACCCGGCCCCCTTGGTTGCGCACCAGCCCATAAGCCACCGCGTCCTCATAAACCCGGCCATTGGCAGAGACCTTGCCTTGGTCGCCTGTACCGCCAACCAGGGGGATGCTCCGTTTGCGCAGGGCGGTATTTACAGTGCTCAGCACACAGGCGTCGTTGCCGGCGCAAAAATCAATGCACACAACATCTTCACCAGAGCCGCCCACTTTTTTCATGTCTGTTTCTAAGCGCTGTATGTACTTAACGGGCATAGTGGAAACATGCTCTAAAACATTGGCGGCGGCGTTTACGCCGTCATAAAAGGCAACAATCCCTACGCCATTTTCTACAATCCTATTTTGGTAGCTCATGCCAATACACCCAATACTGGGCACGCCGGGAAAGCGCTGCTCCAGGGCCTGTACATGCTTCTCGAATTGACCGTTGTTTGACAATAGCATGATAAACTGAGGGGTATGCAGGCCCCGGAGCGCCTCGTCTAGGTTCCCCGTTTGGCTCATACCAAAAAACTGTTTCATGCTGGCTTCACCCTCTCACGATATTTTCACTCCTGATAAATTATACTGGAAAAAGTTTGCAGTGTCAACCAATACATGGGAAGGAGTAGGGAAAATAAGTGGGGAAAGTAAAAAAGCAAGAGGATATCAGGGCAAAGAGGTGGCTTAAGGGAAAGCCCTGCTTCGCATGGGGGAAAGGGCCAGGGGCTTCTGGTCTATGGCAGCTGCTTGCATTTTGCCTTGCTTTGCGCTAAAATAGGGAGCATATGTTTTATTTATTCCAGAAAGGGGATCATTATGAACGAAAAGGAAATTGCTGAAATCCGCCGCCGCTTTCAGCCCCAGCGGAGCAACATAAACCTGGTGCATGGCTGCTATGTGAATACCCAGGGGGAAATTGTAGCCCAATTCACCCAGTCTTTGGCCACAGCGTCTGAAGAAGAGGTGGAGAGCATTCTGGCTGTGCTGAAGCGGACCCTCTCCGGCACTCTGGGCAAACAGCTGAATGATATTGTGTTTGAAACCCAACAAGTGGTGGACAGCGACGAGCACCGGCTGCTTATGTCCCTGCGGGACAGCAAGCTGAAGGATGAGGGCATTGTGCAGGCGTTCTATCAGCGAGTAATTGAGAGCATCCAGATGGAGGGGCCTTTCCTTATCTTGCTGGCTCATGATGCCTACGATGTGCCCTACCGGGCCAAGGACGGCGCGCCAAACCCGGACGGTTCCTGCGAGGTGTATTCCTATATCCTATGCGGTATCTGCCCGGTAAAAGAGACCAAGCCCGCCCTGCGCTATGATGTGCCGGGCAGCGTAATATGCAGCCGTTCTGCAGACTGGCTGCTTTCCCCACCAGAGGTTGGTTTCCTGTTTCCTGCCTTTGATGACCGCAGTGCCAATATTTACAACGCCCTATACTACACGAAAAACACGGCAGAGAACCATGGGGAGTTTGTGCAGGGCCTGTTCCAGGTGGAGCCCCCTATGCCGGCAGACCTGCAGCAGGAGACCTTCCGGGAGATACTGGCTGAAGCCCTGGAGGAGGACTGCAATTACCATGTGATTCAGGAGCTTCACGGCGCCTTGGGCAGCATGGTGGAAGAGCATAAGGCCAGCAAACGCTCGGAGCCCCTGGCCATTTCCAAAGGCGCCATCCGCCAAGTGCTGGAATCCTGTGGCGTGGGGGAGGAAAAAGCCGCTGCTTTTGAGGAACAATATGACCAGGCCTTTGGCGGCGGGGCGGTTAATCCCAGAAACCTGGTGGATACCAAGGAATTCATGGTACGCACCCCAAGCGTTACCATTAAGGTGGACCCAGAGTGCAGCGATCTGGTGGAAACTAGGATGATAGAGGGCCGCAAGTATATTTTGGTCCGGGTAGATGGAGGTGTAGAGGTAAACGGCGTCAATGTCCGCTTTGACCAGGAAGAAGGGGAGGAAGCTCTCCAGCCAGAATGATTCTAGGCGGCCAAACCGCTTTTTTTGCCCCCCAAGCTGGTTTACAAAATGGAAAAAAAGTGATAAAATAGGGAAAATCGCAGCCTGGAAAAGAAAGGAGCGCCCGCTATGAAAGGTTTTGGCTCCCGCCGCGCCCTGTTTGTCCGTATTGTTGCAGGGCTTTTGGCCCTGCTGCTGGTGGCGGCCGGGTTTTCTGTGCTGCTGCTTCGATGAAGGGACGGAGTTGGCCAATCTATGTTATCGTTTGCCAAGGAAAACAAAGAGAAAGGAAGATGAACTTTTATGAGCACAAAAGGCACCTATTATATTACTACCGCCATTGCCTATACCTCCGGTAAGCCCCACATCGGCAATGTTTCCGACCCGGTAGTGGCGGACTGCATTGCCCGCTTTAAGCGGATGCAGGGCTATGACGTCTATTTCCAAACCGGCACAGACGAGCATGGCAAGAAGAACGAACAAAAGGCCAAGGCCCAGGGCATGACCCCCAAAGAATTTGTAGACGGCACCGCTGCTTTGGTAAAAGAGCAGTTTGACCTGATGAACCTGTCTTATGACCATTTTATCCGTACCACCGACGATTATCATGTAAAAGAGGTCCAGCGGATTTTTAAAAAGTTTTATGATCAGGGCGATATTTATAAAGGCTCCTACGAGGGGCTTTATTGTGACGAGTGCGAGAGCTTTTTAACAGAAAGCCAGCTGGTAGACGGTAAGTGCCCAGACTGCGGCCGCCCTCCCCGGCCCGAGAAGGAGGAGGCCTACTTCTTTAAAATGAGCAACTATGCCCAGCGGCTGATCGACCATATTAACAGCCATCCCGACTTCATCCAGCCAGTATCCCGCCGCAACGAGATGATGAACAATTTCCTGCTGCCCGGCCTGCAGGATTTGTGTGTTTCCCGTACCTCGGTTAAATGGGGTGTGCCGGTAGACTTTGATCCCAAGCACGCGGTGTATGTGTGGCTAGACGCTCTTACCAACTATATTACTGGCCTGGGCTACCACTGCGAGGGCGGGAGCGATGAGCGCTTTTTGCAATACTGGCCTGCCGCCCTCCATGTAATTGGCAAGGATATTACCCGGTTCCACACCATTTACTGGCCTATTTTCTTAATGGCCCTGGGGCTCCCACTGCCCAAGCAGGTTTTTGGCCACCCTTGGATGTTGATGGATGGAGGGAAGATGAGCAAATCGGCGGGAAATGTGATCTACGCCGACGACTTGGTGGATGTGTTCGATGTGGACCCAATCCGCTATTTCATCCTGCGAGAGCTTCCCTTTGAGTCTGACGGGAATATCACTTGGGACGCGGTAAACGAGCGGACCAACAGCGACCTGGCCAATGTGCTGGGGAATCTGGTTCACCGCACGGTCTCTATGGTGAATAAGTACTTTGAGGGCAAGGTGGAAAACTGCATGGTCACCGGGCCAGAGGATCAGGACCTGCTGGCCGCCGCCGCGGCTACCCGGGACCTGGTGGCGGAAAAAATGGACCAGCTCCGTACTGCCGACGCCTTGGTAGAAATTTTTAACCTATTTAAGCGCTGCAATAAATATATTGATGAGACCACCCCCTGGGCACTGGCCAAGGATATGTTTAAGTATGCCCGCCTTTCCACTGTGCTTTATAACCTGGTGGATTGCATTGCAATGGGCGCTTCTCTGCTGTTCCCCTTTATGCCAGATACGAGTATTGCCATACTCCGCCAGCTGGGGGCTGTGCCCCTGCCCTGGGAGGAGCTGGATAAAAACGGCAATTATCCCAATAAGGGAGGCTTTGTCACTAAGGCCCCCGTCATTCTCTTCGAGCGCCAGGAGCAGAAGGACCTCCACGCCCTGCTGGAGAAAAAATTCAGCCAACAGGCCCCAGCCCCCAAAATGGAGGAGAGGGTTCAGCTGAACCGGGAGATGAAGGGTGTGGCCCAAATTGATGTGGAGCATTTTGCAGGGGTAGATTTGCGGGTGGCAAAGATTATTGATTGCCAGCCCATTAAGCGGGCCAAAAAGCTGCTGAAGCTCAGCCTGGATGACGGTAGCGGCATTGTGCGCACAGTGGCCTCGGGGATTGCCCCCTGGTATAAGCCGGAGGAGCTTACCGGGCACCACGTAATTATTGTATCTAACCTAAAGCCTGCCACCCTGTGCGGGGTAGAGAGCCAGGGAATGATCTTGGCCGCGGACGCCGGGGAAGAGGTAAAGGTCATTTTTGTAGATAACATCCCCATTGGCTCTAAGGTACGGTAAGGGGGCGGCAGAATGAGCGCTACCCAAACCAACCCCTGCTGGGGGGATTCCCACGCCCATTATGACAGCAGAACCTTTGCCCCAGACCGAGAGGCGCTGCTGGGCAGCATTCTTCCCGGCCAGGGGGTACAGTGGGTGGTCAACATGGGCACCGACCTGGAAAGCTGCCAAGCTACCTTGGATATGGCGGAAAGGTATGCCATTGTCCGGGCTGCCATTGGCATCCATCCCCAAGAGATTGGCGGTCTGCAGGGGGATTGGCTTTCCCGGCTGCGCCAGTGGCTGGACAACGAGCCTTCTGGAAAAATTGTAGCGGTGGGCGAAATTGGTCTGGATTACCATTACAGCGACGGCGCCCCTAGGGAGGCGCAGATAGAAGTTTTCTCCCGGCAGCTGGAGCTTGCTAAGGAATACGGCCTGCCTGTTTCTGTACACGACCGGGACGCCCATGGGGACACCATGGAGCTGCTCCGCAGCTACCGCCCGGCTGGGGTGGTCCATTGCTTTTCTGGCAGCGCGGAGATGGCCCGGGAGGTAATTGGCCTGGGAATGTACCTAGGCATTGGGGGCACCCTAACCTTTCAAAACGCCAGGAAACTGGTAGAGGTAGTCCGGGAAAGTCCCCTAGATCGGCTTTTGCTGGAAACCGACTGCCCCTATTTGGCTCCTGTGCCCCACCGGGGCAAGCGGAACGATTCTGGGCTTCTTCCCTTGGTAGCAAAGAAAATTGCGGAGATTAAGGGAATACCAGAGGAGCAGGTGTACAGGCAGACAAATGCCAATATGAGGCGGGTTTTTCACTTGGCCTGAGCCTATACCCCCGGCGGGGCAGCCGGAGCATTTTACCTAACTTTAATGGGAGTTTCAAACTATGGAAAACCAGAAAAACGACCAGGATCTGATGTATGGAGCCAGAGTGGTCTATGAGCACGGGACAAATCTGTACATCAATATGACCAATCAATGCCCCAACCGCTGCGAGTTCTGTTTGCGGCAGGGCAGCTCCGGCAGTATTTACACCGATAACCTCTGGTACCAGGGGGGCGAGCCTACCCAAGAGGAGATTTGGGAGCGGCTGAAAAGGCGGGACTTGAACCAATACATGGAAATCGTGTTCTGTGGCTTTGGCGAGCCGGCCTGCCGCTGGGACGAGATGATGTGGCTCTGTGACAGAATCCGCTCTACAGGCTCCCACTTTATCCGGATTAATACCAATGGCCTGGCAAACCTGCTTACCGGCCGCAGTGCTGCACTAGATCTGGATGGCCGGGCAGACGCGGTTTCTATAAGCCTAAACGCCAGCACAGCCCAAGGGTACGACCGAATATGCCACAGCAAATTCGGGCCGCAGGCCTTGCCTGCAATCCTGCGGTTTACGGCTGCCGCGGTACTCAATGTCCCTCATGTACGGATGACAGTGGTGAGCACTATGGCCAAGGAAGAACAGGAGGCCTGCCGTCAGCTGGCAGAAAGTGTTGGCGCCGACTTTTTTGTACGGGAATATATTGGCTGACCAGCGGCAATGCTAATTTCTGGAGGGATATAAGCTTATGGTATGGCAAAGGCTCTGGCCAGCCGTCCTGCTGCTTGTCCTGTTGCTTGGCGGCTGCGCAATATCCACTGGCGGCCCCCCGGTAAACTCAGAACTGGGCGGGCTGACAAGAATCGCAAGGCAAAATAAAGGGCCTATGGAGAAAGCTCCATCGGCCTTTTTCTTCTTGTCAAACATAGTGGGAATCCTTGGGCAGGGCTGGTAGAGTTCTGTTCTCCGGTCCGTCTTGACGGCTATGGGATTCTATGCTAGACTAGGGCTTGTTTGAAAATAGAGGAAAAGACGGTGGTTTCGATTTTTCAAACAAGCCCTAGGCAGGAAAATGAAAGGGGAATCAGTTTATGACCTATCAAGAGGCTCTGGAAAAGGTGAACTCCCGGCTGCTTTTTGGCGTAAAGCCCGGCCTGGAGCGAATGGCGGCCCTGATGGCCGAGCTGGGGAATCCGCAGCTGGGCCTAAAATATGTTCATGTATGCGGCACCAATGGCAAGGGCACAACCTGTGCGCTTACCGCCTCTGTGCTGAAAGAGAGCGGCTATAAAACCGGTTTTAACACCTCGCCCTATGTGAAGGACTTTCGGGAGCGCTTTCAGATTGATGGGGAGATGATCAGCCAGGCGGAGCTGGCGGAAGAAGTGGGGCACATTTGGCCCTTTGTGGAAAAGCTGGAAGCCCAGGGAATTGGGGTTTCTGAATTTGAGCTGGTTACAGCCATTGCCCTGGACTGGTTTGCCCGAAAACACTGTGATATTGTGGTGTTGGAAACAGGAATGGGCGGGCTGATGGACGCTACCAATATTATTCCCGTGCCAGAGGTAGCGGTAATGACCTCTGTTTCTCTGGATCATACCGCCTTTCTGGGAGATACCGTGGAGCGGATTGCCCAAGAAAAGTCAGGGATTTTCAAAGAGGGCGGCCAGGCGGTACTCTACCCAGAGCAGCAGCCTGGCGTCCGGGAACTGGTTCAAAGAGTGTGTCAGGAGAAGCATGTCACCTTAACCATACCCCGGTTAGACCGGCTGGCAGTTCAAGAAGAGACCATAGCCGGCACAGAATTGGAGTGGGACGGCCTAAAGCTGCACACCCCATTTTTAGGAGAACACCAGGTGAAAAACGCGGCCACCGCGCTGGCAGTTATTGAAATCCTTCGGAGTCGGGGCTTTGCCATTTCTGACGATGCTTTACAGCGCGGCTTTCAGGGGGCCTTTATGCCGGCCCGTATGGAGGTTATCTCCCGAAACCCCCTTTGTCTGCTAGATGGGGGGCATAACCCCGGCTGCGCTCAAGCCCTTAAGGAGGCGCTCAACCGGTTTGTCCCTGGCCGCAAGGTGGCCATTGTGGGTATGATGGCAGATAAGGACAGCGCCTCAGCCCTGTCTCTAGTGGGCCCGCTGTTCCAGAAAATGATTGCCGTCCGTCCAGAAAATCCCCGGGCCCTTAGCGCGGGAGAGCTTGCGGAAACCGCTGCCCGGTTTTGCCCAGAGGTCCAGCCAGCAGAAAGCTGTGCCCAGGCCCTAGAGATGGCCTTAGCCTCTTTAGGGCCGGAAGACGCCCTGGTTGTGTGCGGCTCCTTCTATTTGGCCGGGGAGATTCGGGACATGCTTTTGGAACGTTTGGGGGAAGAAAGCAAATAGCGCATAGTTAAAAGCAGCAAATGGCGCCTTTTCAGTATCGGCGGCCATATAGGCCCGATTATAGAAAAATCGCTGGGATGACAGGCTTCTGCAAAAAGCGCAGAGGACATCCTGTAGAATAGGCTTGAAAAGCCAGGCAGCCTTGTGAAGACCTACTTTTCACAAGGCTGCTTTTTTGTGCCGCTGGTTTATAGCGGCCGGACGAACTCCTCGGAAAGGAAGTTGAAATAATGAGCGTACAGCTTAGCTACAAGGAAGGCGTGCTTACCGCCAAGCTTAGCGGAGAGATTGACCATCACAGCGCCAGAGAGCTCCGAGAGGCCATTGATGACACTGCCCAAAAGCTAAAGCCTTACTGTATGAGGTTGGACTTTACAGATGTGCCCTTTATGGACAGCTCGGGCATTGGGCTCATCCTGGGCCGGGTACGGCTGTGCAATTTTTGGAAAGGACGGGTTGTACTTTGCGGCCTTTCCCAAAATTTGAACAAAATGGTAGAGCTGGCAGGAATATCCTCTGTGGCTGCCATTGAGAGGAGGGCTGGGTGATGAAGCCCATCAATCAGGCCCAAATCAGCTTTTCTTCCAACTCTGTAAACGAAGGCTTTGGCCGGGCAGCGGTGGCGGCCTTTCTTGCCCAGCTGGATCCAACCATAGCAGACCTAGCGGATATGCGAACCGCAGTGTCGGAGGCGGTGACAAACGCCATTGTTCACGGCTACCGGGAGAAGCTGGGTACAGTGTACATATGCGTGAAGATTTTTGAAAACGGAAAGGCGGTAGTCCGGGTTCGAGACAAGGGCTGCGGCATTCCAGATGTAAAGCAGGCCATGGAGCCCCTGTTTACTACAGGGGGGCAGGAACGTGCGGGCCTGGGCTTTGCAGTGATGCAGAGCTTTTGCGACAGTGTGCGGGTAACGTCGACGGTGGGCCGGGGCACCAGCGTCACGCTGACAAAGCGCTTTGAACCCAAAGAATGACGCCGCCCAGGGGGTGGAGGAAAACATTGGCCTAGTGCATCTCTGCGCCAGGCGCTTTACCGGCAAGGGCGTGGAATACGACGACCTGTTTCAGGCTGGCTGTGTAGGCTTGGTAAAGGCGGTAGAGAACTTTGACCCCACCCGGGGGGTAAAATTCTCTACCTATGCGGTGCCAGTAATTCTAGGCGAGGTTCGAAGGCTCTTCCGGGACGGCGGAGCTTTACGGGTGTCCCGAGGCCTGCGGGAGCTGGCCCTGCGGGTAAAGGAGGCCGCCGCCCGGCTGCGGGAGGAGCTGGGCCGGGATCCCACTGTGGACGAAATTGCCCTTCGGCTGGAAATTTCCCCCGAAAAGGCTGCCCTGGCCTTGGGGGCAGGAAGACAGCCGGTTTCCCTTACCGACGGGGAAGAGGGGGGACAGATAGAAATTCCGGTAGAGGCGCCGGAAGAGCGGATGACAGAGCGGCTGGCCTTGCAGGAGATTTTGGCAGGTATGGAGGAGCGGGACAGGCAGCTGATCTTATACCGGTATTTTCGGGGGATGACCCAAACAGAAACCGCCGGGCGCCTGGGTATGACCCAGGTGCAGGTTAGCAGAAGGGAGAAAAAGCTGCTGGCGGAAATGCGCCGAAGGTTTGAAGAGTAGCCGCTGAGAGCCGGGCCATATTTTACTCTTTGGGATTTACAAAAATAGTTCTGTAATTTACGTAGATCACCATGCCTGGCTTGGCCCCCTGGGGCTTGCTCACATGCCGTATTTGGGTGTAGTCTACCGGCACCTGGGCCGAGTCCTTTGCCCGGCTGTGTTGGGCGGCCAGTACGGCTGCCTCCTCCATAGCCTTTGGGCTGGGTTCCCGGCCCTCTGTTACCAGTACCGTGTGGGAGCCAGGGATATTCTTAGTATGAAACCAGATATCATTGTTATTGGCCAGCTTCATGGTCAGCCGGTCGTTCTGCCGGTTGTTCCGGCCTACCAGCACGGTAAAGCCGTCCTGGGTGGTAAAGCTGAGAGGGGCGCTGACTGCCGCTGCCTTCTCCTTCTTTCCCCGGCTGGCCCGTATATAGCCTTGCTCCTTTAGCTCGGTGCGAATCTCCACCAGGTCCCCTTCGGTTTCCGCCCGGGCCAGGGCGTCCAGTACAGAATCCAGATACTCCAGTTCCTTTTCCGCCAGCCCAATTTGCTCTGTAAGCTTTTCCTCGGCAGTTTTTGCCTTGCGGTATTCCTTGTAATACTTCTGGGCATTCTGGTTTGGTGTGAGGGCTGGGTCCAGCTTAATGACCACTATAGGCTGGTCTTCCTCATAAAAGTTGACAAGCTCTGCCTTTTCCGCCCCTTTTCCCAGGCTGTATAGGCTGGCGCTGAGCAGGTCGCCGGCCACCCGCAGGCTTTCCCGCTGGGCGCATTGATCCAGCTCGGCCTTCTGGGCATTAATCTTCCTGGCCAAGCGGTCAGAAAGGTTGCCCAGCAGCCGCAGCAAATCCTGCTCCCGTACCCGCATACGCTCCAGCTGGTCCCGCTCCCGGTAAAAGTCGTCCAGCAGGGAGGAAAAGCTTTCTGTCCGGCGGATTACTGCGGACGTACCATATTGCTGAATATCAGTAAACGAGAAATCCATAGGCTTTTTTTGGAGATTTACCGCCATATGAGGCGCGCCCTCCAGGTTCTCCACAGTCTCCCGGATTTTTTGATAGAAGAAGCCTAAGCGGAACCAGGCCTCTTCATCCATAGTCATAACAGTTAGCTCTTTGCCCCTGCCCACTCGGTGCTGAAGCTCCCGGCATACCACAGGGGAAACGCCCTGGAGTACGGCCAGCAGGCCTTTGGCCAGCTCCATATCCCGAGGCAGGGCCTTTAAAGCCCCTGTAAGCTCCTGGGGGGAGGCGCTGAGCATGCAGAGCTTGTCCTGAGGAGGAGGCAGGTGGTAGGTTAGCCCAGGAAGCACCAGGCGCTGGGAGCTCATCTCCGCGTCCACCCGCTTTAGGGCGTCAATAATTTTTCCATCTGGCCCGGTAAGGATGATGTTGCTGTATTTTCCCATAATCTCCATGGTCAGGGTGAGGGTGACATGGTCCCCCAGCTCGTCAATGGCATCGAAATCAAAATGCAGCAGCCGCTCCAGCTCTGGCTGGCGGATGGCGGTGAGCTTTGCGCCCAGCAGCTTTTTCCGCAGCAGCATACAGAGCATAGGGGGCTGTTTGGGGTTTTCCAGGGGGATGGTAGTAAAGTGCACCCTAGCGCTGTTGGCCCGGGCAGAGAACAGCACCTTACAGGCCGTCTCCCGGCTGCGGAAGGCAATCACCAGCTCCTCCCGGTTGGGCTGATGAATTTTATCGGCTCTGGCCCCAATAAGTTTTTCTTCCAGTTCTTTTTTAATATGGCGCAAAAACGCCCCGTCTAGTGCCATTTTATGTTCCTTTCTCTTCGTTCGGTTTAAAAGGTGCTGTGTTTACTGCAGGCTGAGCTCCATTGTTTTTCTGCGCTCTTGAAAACCGTAGCTTTCATAGGCGCCAATGGCAGGAAGGTTTTCGCTGAGCACACCAAGCTCAATAAACTCCGAGCCTTTTCCTCTGGCCCAGGATTCAACAGCTTTGAGCAGGGCTTTGCCAATGCCTTGCCCCCGGCAGGGTTCGGCTACCACGATATCCAAAAGATGGGTATAGCGGCGGGGGAGAAAGCTGGGGTAGTCTGGGGTGTTCCGGCACTGCACAATGGCAAAGCCCAAAACTTTTTCCTCTTGCCCTCTGGCTACCAAAATTTCGCCATCCGGGTTCTCCATTATGCCGCAGAGGAAACTCGCGCTTTGTCTGCCAGGCCGGAAATTGTCTGGCTGCAGGGCGGCCATGCAGGTATATAGTTCTTCGTACAGGTTGCCAATTTCCTGAAGGTCGCCGGGCTGGGCTGGCTGGGTTTTTACAGGGATTTTTTCCATAAGGAGGCGCTCCTTTCCCAATTGCGCTTAGAGAATTTCAAAAGGCGGCCTCTCTGCCTTGCTTATAAGGAAGGCGGTGTCTGGCACCCGCTTTTTCAGGTAGGCCGCCAAAAACGCGGCAAAAGGCTTTTCTGTTTCATAATGCCCGGCAACCACGCAGGTTAAGCCGGTTTTGGCTGTTTCCAAAGCCACATGGTGCTTCATCTCTCCGGTCAGGTAGGCGTCTCCGCCCCGGCAGGCGACCATGGACCCATAGTTGCCCCCAGCCCCGCTGCAGAGAAAGACCCGCTTTAGCGGCCTGCCCCCGTCGATCAGCTGGACATGGCCTGCTTCTAGCCGGTCCCGGACTAGCCCGGCAAAAGCGGCAGGCTCCATTTCCTGATCCAGCTCACCGGAAAACAGCAGGCAGTCCTCGCCAAACACATCCTCCCGCCGGACATTTTTTAGGCCCAGTTGGCTGGCCAAAGCCACATTTACCCCACAGATTGGGGAAAGATCCAGATTGGTGTGGCAACACAGGGCGGCAATGCCATTTTTGACCAACAGATAGGCTCTATCCCGGCTGCTCAGCTTGGAGATGGGGTCAAAGATTACTGGGTGATGGCTGATAATCAGATTGGCGTTTATGCTTGCCGCCTCCTCTATAACAGCTTGGGTAATGTCCAGGCACAGCAGAGCCCGGGTTACCGGCGTGTTCCCATCCCCTACCAGCAGCCCGGAGTTATCGTAGGGCATAGCGGAAGCAAAGGGTGCAACCGCATCGATTATATCATAAATATCGCAGATTCTGGCCATATTTTCCTCCTTTGCAGTTTCGCGGTGTAAAAATACAGGGCATTGGCCTATGCTTTGTCGCCCAAAAGATATTGCCGCTGAATTTCTTGGATCACGTTTTCCAGCGTTCCCTGTTTTTCCCTGTCTCCCCGATGGCCGGCGCCTAGGGCCTGCTTTTTCAAGCCCAGAATTACCTTTTCTCCGTACTTCTCTACATCCTTGCCCCCGGGAGTAAGGCGGCCCATATAGGGGTAAAGCTCTCCGGCGGGCTGGGGCTGGCCTGCATAGGCCACAGAAAACGCAGAGTATATCTTGCCGCTATCCTGTGCCGGGAATTCCTCCAGTACCTGAAAGCCTAAGGCGCTCAGGCCCAGGCGCAGCCGGCCGGGGGTGCTCATAGGCTGGAGCACCAAGCGCTTTGCCGGATCCCGGAGCCAAGAGGCCTGGCTGACAATCTCCAGGATTAGTTCGCCGCCCATGCCGGCAATCACGATTTCATCCCCATCTTCTGGGCCCAGCTTTTTCAGCCCATCGCTGCGCACCAGCGCCAACCGGTCCGCCACGCCATACTGCTTGGCATGGCGGGCAGCAGATTCCAGTGGGCCTGGGTTTATGTCGCAGGCCACAGCCCGGGGGCTCTTGCCAGAAAGCAGCAGCCAAATAGGCAGGTAGGCGTGGTCGGTACCTACGTCAATAAGAGCCCTGCCAGGCCGGACCAGCTGGGCACAGAGGGCCAGGCGGGGGCCAAGGGAAAAGAGCATTGTGCCGCCTCCTTTCAAAAAAATACCCACAAAAAAACCATGTGCCGCCCGGCAGCAGGAGCCAGGCTCCCCGCCGGACGGCAACCGGTAACATGTCAATTGCTGCTTAGATGCTCGTTGATCTTTTTTACCAGCTCTTCAGGATCCACACCATGGACAGCGCAGGCCTGCTCCAGGGTTTCACCTCGGGCAGAGGGGCAGCCCAGGCAGTGCATCCCCATTTCCAGGAAGAAGGGAGCAGTGGTTTCGTCTAGATCCAGAATCTCACCAATGATGGTGTCTTTTGTAATTGAGGCAACAGCCATTTTCAGTATCCTCCATTTTCTGGCGCAGAGGGCCCGCGCCTACTTTCTTCTTGAACGCTTTTATTATAATACCCTTTGGGCCGGTATGCAATACCCAAAGGGAAAAAGAAATGATTTGCCTGCTGAAAATGGGAGATTCTTTGAAAAAGCTTGGGTAGCAAAACCCTGGCCGGCGGCATAGTATATCCCATCAACCCTAAAGGAGGAGATACTATGCCGGAAAACGAAGTTGCCGCCGGGTGCGAGAGCCAGGACTGCTTCAAGGAGGCCGTGTGCATTGATACCATGAAGATCTATGATTCATGCGGCTCCAAAGACTGCATCCAGGATATCCGGGTACTGTTCCCTGCAGCCAGGCAGCCAATGATCGACAGCGCTACCAATGTAAGGGTAAAGGACGTGAATGTGATTACTGTGTACATCGATCTGCAGCCCATCCCCTTTAACAAAGGCTTTTATTCCGTAGACATGACCTTTTTCTTTGACGTCTGCGTAGAACTTTTTGGCGGCCCCAACGCCTGCCCTGTGGCTATTAGCGGCGTGTCTGTCTACAACAAAAAGGTGGTGCTGTATGGCAGCGAAGGAAGCGTAAAGGTATTTACCTCTGGCCAGTGTGCAGACGAGCCGGACATTAGCCAAGACCCCCGAGCCCTGCCCAAGGCCACTGTACAGGTGGCAGAGCCGGTGGCCCTCTCTGCCAAGCTCTGCGACCGGCCCTGCGGCGGTGACCTTTACTGCCGCATTCCCGAGGCCATCTGCCGGCGCTATGGGGGAGAGATTGATTCTTCTCCCCAGCGGAACAATGTGTATGTAACCATTGGCCTATTTACTATTGTTCAAATTGTGCGCAATGTGCAGCTGCTGATCCCTGCCTATGATTTTTGTGTACCGGAAAAAGAGTGTGCCCCCACTACAGACAATCCCTGCGAGCTGTTCAGGCGCATTGATTTCCCCACCGAAGAGTTTTTTCCACCCCGGGCCACCGACCTAAACGACGGCTGCGGCTGCAACCACTGAGCTTTTGCGGCCAAAATGCCGAAAAGAGCGGTGCAAGCCCCATTGGCCCCAGCTAAGGCCAGCTGAGGAGGGCTATGTCTGCTGCTGATGGAGGGATAAAAGAGAAGCTCTCCGGCGCCGTGTTTAGCAAGCGGCGCCGGGGAGCTATTTATTGTTGGGGCAAAAGGAGAATTTTTATCCCTTTACAGCGCCAATGGTAATGCCTTTTACAAAATACTTCTGGAAGAAGGGATAGACAACCAAAATAGGCAGCACGCCCACTACGGCAATGGCCATTTTTATGCCTGTGCTGGGCATGGTGGCAGAAATCTCCGCCGCGGCTGCGGCGTCCATGCCGCTCTTCAGGGCCTGCACATCCCGCAGCATATCGTTAAGCAGCACCTGAATGCTATATAGGCTCTTATTCTGCTGGAGATAGTAAAGGCCGTTTTTCCAATCGTTCCAGTACGCCAGGCCAATCAGCAGGGTCATAGTGGCGATCATAGGAATACTCATGGGCAGCACAATGGTAAGCAGAATGCGGAACTCGCCGGCCCCATCAATCCGTGCGGCCTCAATAACCGCGTCGGGGATATTGGTGCTGAAATAGGTCCGCATCATAATAACATAGAAAGCGTTTACCAGCAAAGAGGGGACAATCAGCGCCCAGGGGGTGTTGCTGATAGGAATATACCTGGTATACATAATGTAGGTGGGAACCAGGCCGCCGTTAAACAGCATGGTAAAGAACACATAGAAAGCCATTCCGTTACGTCCAGGCAAATCCTTACGAGAAAGGGCGTAGGCCATAAGCACGGTCATAGAAAGGCCACAGCTGGTGCCTACCACAGTGGAGAAAATGGTCATTAGGTAGGCGCTGGCAATCTTTGTGCCGCTTTTAAACATATAAAGATAGGCGTCCAGGCTGAACTTGGCTGGAAACAGCGTGTAGCCGCTGCGGATAAGTTCGTTTTCCTCTGTAATAGAGGACATAATCAGCAGGGCAAAGGGAAACAGGCAGGCCAACACCAAAATGATCATAACAATGTGGGCCGCAATTTGGAAAGTCTTATTCTTTTCTACCATAGCTCAGCCCTCCTTAAAACAGCGCGTTCTCTTCGCCGCCAACCTTTTTCACAGTCCAGTTGGCCAGCAGCACCAGCACAAAGCCCACCACGCTCTGGTAAAACCCGGCCGCGGAGGACATGCCGATATCATTTAGGCGGATAAGGCCCCGGTACACATAGGTGTCTATGGTGCTGGTAATATCCAGCAGGGGGCCAGAGTCCATGGGCACCTGGTAGAACAGGCCAAAATCGGAGTAGAAAATTTTGCCAATGGACATAAGGGTAAGGGTGATAATGGTAGGCAGCAAAGAGGGCAGAGTTACATGCACAATCTGGTTCCAGCGGTTGGCTCCGTCAATTACAGCAGCCTCATAGTAGCTGTGGTCAATGCCCACAAGGGTGGCGTAGTAAAGGATGCAGTCGTAGCCAAAGGTTTTCCATATATGTACAATTACCAGTATGTATGGCCAGTATTTGGGCTCGGTGTACCAGGAGATAGGCTCTTTCCCCATGGCCTTAAGAATGGTGTTGTTTACAAAGCCGGTTTCAGAGCTCAGCAGGGCGAAAACCAGATAGCTAACTACCACAATAGAGATAAGGTATGGCAGCAGGATTACTGTCTGGTAAAACTGCTTCATCAGCTTGTGGGTAATCTCGTTGAGCAAAATTGCAATGGTAATGGCGATTACTGTACCCAGCACAATAAAGGTAATGTTGTACAGCAAGGTGTTTCGGGTGATGTTGAAAGCGTCTTTGGTCTTAAAAAGATAGGTAAAGTTGCTCAGACCAACCCAGTCGCTTCCCAAAATGCCCTTGCGCCAGTTTACCTTTTTAAAGGCAATGATCAGGCCGGACATAGGCGCATAGTTGTTCATAAAAAGATACAGCGCGCCTGGAAGGAACATCAGGTAAAGCGGCAGGTAGCGCCAGAAGCGGGTTCGTTTCTTTTGGGAGGAACGCCGTTTGGCTTCCTGCTCCAGTGCCGCAGATTTGCTCGGCATATCGGACAGCTCCTTTTTATGGAATTTTTGTGCAAATGGCTCCTCCTTCTGCAGGCTAGGAGAGCGCGGGAATGGGCAAAGGCTCCAGCGGGGGTTTCCTTTGCCCATTCCCGCGCCCTCCCTTACCAAGGGAGGGCGCGTATAAGTTGTAAGGACGAAAATCGTTTTAATCGAAATAAATGAGACGATACCAGTTTACTGCTGTGCCAGCCATTCGTCCAGCTGGGTCTGCTTTTCGGCAATAATGGCGTCAATGCCAGCATCCTTCAGCTCCTGGTTGAACTTGGGCAGGGTCTCTTCCGGGTTCAGGGCGCCGCAAACCAGGGCCTTGTGGTACTTGTTCACTACATTGGTGCAGGCGGCAATTTCGTTGGGGGTTTTGGTGGCGTCAAAGGAGAAACCGAAAGCCGCAGACTTGGCAGCGGTTTTGTTAAACTCCTTCGTGGCGTCCCAGTAGTCTACAGGAAGGTCTTTGCCCCAGATATCGCCGATAAACTGGTTGGGCAGCATCCAAGCGCCGCTCTTGCGGTAAGTGGTGCTGTTGGCGTCCATACCGTCCAGGTAGTCAATGCGGTCCTGGCCGTTGGTAACCACGCCTTCCTCTATCACTTGGTAATGCTCTCCTTCAATGCCGTACATATACAGGTTATTCAGCTCGGGGTTAATATATAGCTCGTTGAGCACCTTCATAGCTGCCTCGGGATGCTGGCAGGAGCCGGCAATGGACCACAGGGCCATGGTGGCAAAGCCAGTGGTAGAAAGGCCGGGGAGCATCTCTACTGTGCCAATTTTGTTTACACGGTTGGGGTTGTTCTCTTCCGCGTAGTAGGGCTTCAGGTTAGAGAAGGTGCCAAAAGCGGTGCCGGCGTCCATAAGGGTAGAGCCAGTTTCAGTGGTGTTCACCGCGTCGGATTGGATTAGGCCTTCCTGCATCCAGTTATACATGGTGGTGACCAAGTCCTTGTACTGGTCGGTCTCATACAGGTTTACAACAGTGGTATCTTTGGCAAAGTCGGAGAGAACGCCCAGGTTTACCATTTCATCGCCTAGGGCGTCCCAGCCCCAGTTGCGAATGTTCTCGCCTGCGGATACAACTACAGGCCACACATCAGGCTCTTTCTCTTTAATCACCAGCAGCTGTTCATGCAGGGCCTCCAGGGTAGTGGCAGAGTCCATATCCAGATCATACTTTTCAGCCAGATCCAAGCGGTACTCAAAGCCTTGGGCCTGGGCCATATCCCGGCCCTGGGTTAAGCCAAAGAGCTCGCCGTCTACCCGGCCGCAGTTGATCAGGTCCCAGCCCAGCTGCTCAATGATGCCCTGGCCATATTGCTCAATCAGGTCATCCATAGGCATAATCTGGCCGCTGGTGGCGCAGGAGGCATAGGGGATCATGTAAACCGCAATCAGGTCCACATCCACGCCGGCGGAAAGGGCCAGGGTGGTCTGCTCGGCATAGCTGCCAAAGGGGTAGAAGGTCAGCTTTACGTTTACATTGAACTTGTCTTCCAAAAGCTCGTTCATGGCTTCTTCTACATGGGCAATACCAGTTTCCTCTTTGCCGGAAGCCATTGTAATCAGGTTCAGGGTTACCAGCTCAGGCTCCTTCAGGTCGTCCCCGGTGGCCTGGGAAACCTGGCTTTCCTCGCTGGCCTCGCTACTCTCGCTGCTTTCACCGGCGTTACTGGTCTGGCTGCTGGCTTCGCTGCTGCTCTGCTGGGAGCTGCTTTTGCCGCTGTCGCCTGTGCAGGCGGCAAGGGAAAGCACAAGTGACACAGCCAGAAGAGCCGCGATGATTCTTTTTACCATAATGCTAAACCGTCCTTTCAATTTTTTTTGTGATTTAAGACGGGCCCCAAAAGTGTTTTTCAGCGTGGGCTTTGGCCTCATTTCACTAATTTATATTAGTATAGCTTCTTTTTGGGTCGATATCTGTAAAAATTGTGATTTCGATTGTCGAATTTGTGACCTATATGTGTCTGGTTTTGAACTTTTTGAATGGGGATTATGCATAAGGGTTTTCGCAAAAGGCAAAATAGGGTGAAAAATAACTGCCACATCCTGGATTGCTCCAAAAATGTGACAGTTCTGGAAATTTTTCTGCAAGAATCACTCTTCAATCATTCATGTTTGACTTTTTTGATTGAAAAATGAAGAGATACAGAGCTTACTTCTGCGCCAGCCACTCGTTCAGCTGTGTCTGCTTTTCTGCAATAATGGCGTCAATGCCAGCATCCTTCAGCTCCTGGTTGAACTTGGGCAGGG
>CAJUSM010000011.1:0-9579 GCA_910588935.1 uncultured Oscillospiraceae bacterium | reverse complement strand
TCTCTTCCGGGTTCAGGGCGCCGCAAACCAGGGCCTTGTGGTACTTGTTTACCACGTTGGTGCAGGCGGTCAGCTCATTGGCGGTTTTGGTAGCGTCAAAGGAGAAACCAAAAGCCGCGGACTTATCGGAGTTGTTGTTAAAGTCCCGGGTAGCGTCCCAGTAATCGGCGGGCAGATCCAGGCCCCAGATATCGCCAATAAACTGGTTAGGCTGCAGCCAAGTGCCGCTCTTGCGGTAGGTGGTGGTGGTGGCGTCCAGGCCTTCCGGATAGTTAATGCGATCCTGGCCGTTGGTAACAGCGCCTTCCTCTACCACCTCATAGTGGGTGCCCTCTACGCCATACATATACAGGTTGGCAACCTCGGGGTCGCTGTAAAGGGCGTTAAGTACCTTCATAGCCGCCTCGGGATGCTTGCAGGAACCGGCAATAGACCACAGGCCCATGGTAACCCGGTCGGTGGTAGCCAGGGCGGGCATAATTTCTACTACGCCAATCTTATTGGTCAGGTTGGGGTTATTCTCCTCGGCATAATAGGGCTTCAAATTGGTAAAGGTGCCAAAGGCTGTGCCGGCTTCCATAAGGGTGGAGGCGGTCTCAGTGGTGTTTACCGCGTCAGACTGGATAAGGCCTTCCTGCATCCAGTTGTACATGGTGGTAACCAGGTCCTTGTACTGGTCGGTCTCATACAGGTTTACAATGGTGGTATCCTGAGCATGGTTGGCCAGAACACCCAGGTTGACCATCTCGTCGCCTACAGAGTCCCAGTCCCAGTTACGAATGTTTTCACCGGCGGAGACAGCCACAGGCCATACATTTTCTTCTTTTTCCTTAATCACGGCTAGTATGTCGTGAAGGTCATCCAGGGTCTTTACAGATTCCATGTCCAGGCTGTGCTTCTCGGCCAGGTCCAGCCGGTAAGAGAAGCCCTGGGAAGCCGCCAAGTCACGGCCCTGGGTCAGGCCAAAGAGCTCGCCGTCTACCCTGCCGCAGTTAATCATATCCCAGCCCAGCTGCTCAATAATGCCCTGGCCATACTGCTCCAGCAGGTCGTCAATGGGCATAATCTGGCCGCTGGTGGCGCAGGAGGCATAGGGTACCATGTACACTGCCATTAGGTCCACGCCCTCGCCAGAGGACAGCAGAAGGGTGGTCTGCTCGGCATAGCTGCCAAAGGGCAGGAAGGTTAGCTTTACGTTTACATTGAATTTTTCTTCCAGAATGGCGTTCATCGCCTCTTCTACCTGGGCGATGCCGCTTTCCTCTTTGCCGGAGGCCATGGTTACAATATCCAGGGTCACCAGCTCAGGCTCCTTCAGGTCTTCTACAGAAGCCTGGCTCTCTTCGCCAGCCTTGCTGCTTGTGTCGTCTGCGCTGCTCTGGGTGTCAGCGGGGGTGCTGCTCTGCTGGGAGCTGCTGCTGTCACCGCCGCAGGCGGCCAGGGCCAGCACAAGCGCCACTGCCAACAGAACTGCAATGATTCTTTTTGCTTTTGCCATAATTGTAGAACCGTCCTTTCCGTTTTTCCATATTTCCGCAGGCCCTAAAGGGCCTGCGGAGCCAACAAGCTTTAGTATAGCTGGTTTTTAACCCGATTTCTGTAAAAATTGTGATTTTGATTGTCGGATTTGTGATCGATTTGTGTCTGGTTTTGAACTTTTTTCAAGTGGATCATGCATAGTGAATTTGAAATTGGTGAATAATATCGCAAAAATCACCGGCAATATCGAAAAACACTTAAAAACATGCCGGTGATTAAAATATTTTTGCAAGAAACTTATTCGCTTCATTCACTTTCGCCCTGGTCTTCTGTGGTCTTACGGTTTCGGGCGCGGTACTCTACAGGAGAGCAGCCGGAAAACTTTTTGAATACCTGGGAAAAGTACGAAAAGTTGGAGTACCCCAGCCTAGAGGCCACCAGGCTTACCGGTACATCTGTGTCGGAAAGCAAGGATTGGGCTACCCGCATTTTTTCGGTAAGGATATAGTCGCTTAAAGAGCCGCCGGTTTCCCTTTTAAAAAGCCGGGAAAGATATTCGGGACTTAGGAAAATGGCCTCGGCAATTTGGGCGCGGCTTAGCTCTTTATCCAGGTTTCGGCGCACATACTCCATAGCCCTGCGCACAGGCCCAGGGTCCTCTTCCAAGGCGGTGTCCTGGCGCGGGGTGCTGCTGCGGTAGTCCTCGTATTCGTAGTACCGCCGCAGCTTGGCGGTTTCCTGAAGCTTTCCAGCCGCCCGGATCAGCGCGTCTTCTATCTCCTCGTAGGGGGCGGGCTGAAGAATATAGTCAAAGGTTCCCAGCTTTAGGGCCTCTTGGGCATAGCCAAACTCCGCGTGGGCGGTAAGAAAGATGCAGCCCACCTCTGGTTTCCGCTCTCGGGCCCAGCGCAGCAGCTCAAACCCATTATTAGGGGGCATTTCAATATCGCACAGCAAAATGTCAACTTCCTCCCGGAGGAAGATTCCCTGGGCTTCCTTTACGCTGTAGGCAGGGTACACCCTGCCGGTTTCCGCCCGCTGCCAGTTCACCCCGCTCAGCAGGCCCCGGACCACCTCCGGCTGGTCGTCAATTACCAGCACATTCATGGTTTTTCCTCCTTTCCTGGCTTCAGCTTTTCCTCCTGAAAGGGGATCATAATTTCAGCCACACAGCCAGGGTTGGTATTGTAAAACGCATAGATTACCCCTGTGCCATAGACCAAGCGCATCCGTTTTTTAATGTTGTTCAGGCCCACATGGTGTTCGGTGTAGACATCGGCGAAGGGCGCGTTAATCTCCCGGAGCACCTCTTCGGAAAAGCCGGGGCCATTGTCGCTAACCGCCAGGTTAATGTAAGTCTCTCCGCCGCTTTTGAGGAGAGAGGCTTTTACGTCAATTTCCAAAGGCTGGTCTGGGTCTGCCCGGTGCTTTACCGAGTTTTCTACAAAGGTCTGGAGAGAAAGGGGGGGAATGGGAAAGCCAAGCAGCCGCTGGTCCGCGCTGATTTGGCAGATTGGCGTATGGGCAGAGCTCAAGGACTGCAGCTCGATATAGGTTCGCACATGCTCCAGCTCTCGCTCCAGGGGAACAAATTCCATGCTGTCTCGGAAAATGTACCTGATGTGCCGGGAGAACGCCAGGATGGTTCTCTGAATCTTTTCGCAGTCCTGCTGCTGGGCCATGGCATACAGGTTTTTTAGCCCGTTCAAAAAGAAATGGGGGCGTATTTGCAGCTGCAGGTACTGGAGCTGCACTTTCTGGGTTTCAATTTCCTGCTTATAGCACTCAATTTCCAGGTTCTTAATCTGGTCCATCATAGTGTTAAAGGTTTCGCCCATCTGCTGAAACTCCAAAATCTGCCCTTTGGTAGCCACCCGGGCTTCCAGGTCGCCCTCCAGTATGCGGATCATGGTCTGCTTTATTTTTTCCATGGGGGCCACAATCTGCCTGTCCAGCCTCATAAGCAAAGCGGGGATCAGCAGCACGGTTAAGAGGGAAAGCACCAAAAGGGTAATCTGAACAGGATCCAGTACCTCCAGGTGTCCTGTGCGCCCTACTAAGAACACCAGCATGCAGTTAGCGTTCCGCAGCTGCCGGCCAATAATCATAAACCTTTGGGGAGAGCCGGAAAAAAAGTAGCCGCTATAATCCCCCTGCAGATCAATTTTGTGCGCTTCTATAAAATCTTCCTGTGTTAAAGGCTTATTTTCCAGGGTGGTAAAGGAAACCACAGCTTCTCGGCCCATCTCCCACTCGGCGGTGCCAACCAGCTGTTCCAGTGGGGCCAGGGCCACCAAGTAGGTCCCTCGGCCCCCAAAAAACCGCAGCAAATAAGCCTCTTCTCCAATTTGCGCCCAGCGCCAGCCCATATTCATGGAATAGCTGTTGTCTTGCACCGCGCTGTGGATATACTGGCGGATTTCCAGCTTTTGGGGGTAAGCAAAGTCCTCGGTAAAGATGTCTCTTTCTGTGCTGCTGGTTTGGCTATATATAAAGAAAGCCCGTACCGCTGTGTAAGAGGCCGCAATAGGCTTTAGCTGCTGGTACAAGGCATAAGAAGCCAAATGGGCCTGCAGGGGCTGGACCCCATTGGAAAGGGCCTGAAAGTCTACATTGCCGGCGGCAATGGCAGAGAGGCTGTCATCTACCGCGGAGAGCTGGTCCTCTATCTGCCAAACACAGGTATCTACCGTCCGTTGGTTGGACTCAGCCAGCTTCATATTAAAGGCCCGAATGGAATAGAGGGAATTGGTAATAAGCAGGGTGGCAAGGGGCAGCGCCATACAGAACACTGCTGTGCGCAGTGCCCAGCGGAAGGACCGAATTCGTCCATTGCGCATAGCGCCCTCCCCTTTCACCGTCTTCATTACCAAAAAGTATAACATAGGAAGAAATGAAAGTCAACAAAAGGGGAAAGAAGGGAAACAAAGCGGGGGAATGCACTGGTAGACAGAGCGGGCCCTATATGCTATAATGTGCCTACTAAAAAAGGCTAAAATAATCTGGGTTTTTAACATGCCGCCATTTGTCCCGCAACAGCTGGGAAACAGAAAGCCCCCTAGCCAGGAGGAAAAATGATGACAGACTTTGAACGCTACATTGCTGCCCATGCAATCCGGAAAAATACCATAGGAAAAAGCGGCGCGGATGTGTACGAGCTGGAGAACGGACGCATAGCCAAGCATGTATGCCGGGACAAGCTGGCAGACAATTCTCTTTGGGACTCCTATGTTCGAGAGTGCCAGTTTTATTCTTCTCACGTTTCCAAAGGCTGCCATTTTTTGCCGGAGATTTATCATTGCTGCGGCTCGGAAGACGAAATACAGATTATTATGAAAAAATACCGGCCTTTGTACTGGCAGGATGGGAAGGAAGAAATGTTGGAGCGGGTTTTTGCGGTTCTCGGTGAAATCCACAATCTCCCAATTCCCCGCTTTCTCTGGGAAAAGAAAGCGGAAAATCCATATTATGATCCCAATACTCTTGCCCAATGCCTAGAGGGATGGCAAAGCGTAGTGAAGGAGCATGGGCAGGTATTTTCTCAAGATGATTTGTACCGGGTTTGGGAAAATATCAATGCACTGAACAAGAGCCTGTATAGCCCAAGGGAATGGTGCTGCCATGGCGATTTCCACATGGAAAACCTATTGGAGGCGGAGGATGGAAGAATCCTGGTTTGCGACTGGCAAAGTGTGGGCCCAGGCCATGCCGCAGGGGATATTTCCTTCTTCTTAAGCCGCCTGGCTGCAGATGGCTGCAGAATTTCCAGGGAAAGGGCGGTTAAAACATACTGCCGGCTTTCCAGTACTGATGTTGCGGAGAAGGAAATTTCAGTGCAGATGAGCCTGGCAAATCTAAACACCTCTTTTGTGTTCTGGCACTGCTATCTTCATGGCAGTTCCCAAAAGAGGGTATGGGAAATCTTTTCCGCAATGGTGGGGGACCTGGATTTCCTTTTAGAGGCCAGAGGTTTCCATTAACCTATGCGAAGCTCATGGGGGAATCGGTTAAAGCAGGGCGGCGCTTTGCCTCTAATTTGATTCCGGCCATTTTTTCCAGACTGAAAAAAGGGCTCTAGCTTGCCCTGAAAGTATAACTAGATCTCCCCATAAAAGGCAGGCGTTGAAAATGAGAGAGGAACCCCCAGCGGCTGTCGATTTTTCCAGATACACGTTTTCCCCCCACATGGGCGGCGGCCCCAATCTGGCTTGTCAGAAAAAGTTCCATATGGACTCCTTAACTCTATTTACATTTGGCGATATTCATTCCTGCCTGTGTTTTTTCTCTCCATGTTGGAAAGGAGAAAAAACGCTGAAAGCAGGAATGCTGAAAAAGGCAGGATCCCCGCCAGCAACATGTGGCGGTGGTCCTGCTTTGGTTTTGTGAGAGCGCGCTTTAGTACTGGATATCCATCCAGCGGAGCTGCTGGGCGGACTGCATCGCGGTTTCAATAACAGCCAGGGTGTTGTGGCCGTCTATGGCGGTAACAATGGGCTCGCGGTTCTCCAAAATGGAGGAGATGAACTCGTCAATTACACCGCTTTTGGTCTGATTCTGGTTGGTCTGGATGGCCCCTACACTGTATTTTACCTGGACGCCGTCCCGCATTTCCAGCACAATGTCATCCACATAGTCGCCAAAAATTTTCATAACGCCCTTGGTGCCATAAATGGTGCTCCCGTTGTCCTCGCCGCCATAGTTTGTCCAGCTGAAATTCATAATGCCCGGCAGTCCGTTTTCCATTTGGAACATACACACGGCATTGTCTTCCAGCTCAATGGGGGAGCCGTCTGGCAACTTTTTATCCAGAGTCATCATGTTGGCAAATACAGATTGAATCTCAGAATCTGTCAGATAGCGGATTAGGTCGATTTTATGGGCGCCCAGATCGCCCATAACCCCAAAGTTAGCCTTGTCCTTTTGAAAGAACCAGGTGGCGGCGCCGGGGTCAATGCTCCAAACCTCTGGGCCCGCATGCTTAAAGTTGCACTGAAAAAACAGCAGGTCGCCAATGGCCCCGGACTTTAGCAGTTCCTTAGCTTTAATATGGGCCTTAACCATCCGCTGGTTGTGGCCCAGCATCAGGATTTTTCCAGCCCTTTTCTGCGCCTCCATCATGTCCCGGGTTTCCCCAAGGCTGAGAGCCATAGGCTTTTCCACCAACACATGCTTTCCGGCTTCCAACGCCCGGATGGTGTACTCGGCGTGGGTGGCGTTGGGGGTGCATATGCTCACGGCTTCTACATTTTTGTCCTCCAGCACTTCCTCCAAAGAGGCATAGGCTCTGCCCCCATAGCGCTCGCAGAGTTCCTCGGCCCGGGCCTGGTTAAAGTCCAGAATACCTGCAATCTCGGCATGGGGGTTGGCAGCGTATTCAGGCAAATGCCGGGTTTGGGCTACTGCTCCGCCGCCGCAGACAGCTGCGTGAATGATCCGGCTGTTTTTCATAAGGTTCCCTCCATTTTTAGGAATATAGTCTGCACTCAGTTTTTACAGGTTACAAACCAATAATACACGATACTCCTTGAGAAGGTCAAGGCTTCCCTGGGAGAAAATGGAGAAAAGCCGGGATATGGGGGCATAGGCGAGAGGGGAAAGCGAGGCTGAGCAAATGTAAAAATGGTATCTTGACAGGCAGGCATGGGTAGAGTATAATAGAAACACAAGTTGCGCAACAACAGTTTCCGAAAAAGGAGGGCGATCAGATGCCGCCAAAACAAAAATTTTCCCGCCAAGAGGTGGTTGCCGCTGCTTTGGACATTATCCGCCGCCAGGGACTTTCAGGTCTTACGGCCCGGGCCCTGGCCCAAGAACTGGGCTGCTCCGCCAAGCCAGTTTTTGGCTTGTTCCAAAACATGAAGGAGGTACAGCGAGAAGCCATTGCCAGTGCTAACACACTTTACCAGGCCTGCCTCCAGGAGGAGATGGAAAGCGGCAGGCATCCCCCTTACAAGGCTAGCGGTATGGGTTATATCCGCTTTGCCCGAGAGGAGAAGGAGCTTTTTAAGCTGCTGTTTATGCGGGACCGCACCCAAGAGGACATTCAAGAAAACCGACAGGAAATCCTTCCCCTTCTCCGGCTTATCCAGCAGAATTTGGGGATCGATGAAGACCAGGCCTATTTGTTTCATGTAGAGATGTGGGTTTTTGTTCACGGTATGGCCACCATGGTTGCTACTTCTTATCTGGACTGGGATATGGACTTTGTGGGCCAGGTGCTTACCGATGCGTATTTGGGAATTGGCCAACGCTTTTTGGAGAAAGGGGCTGCTAATGGACGGGATTAAAACCGTGGATTTGACCAAAAAATATGGAAAGCTCACTGCAGTGGACAAGCTGAGCCTAACAGTGCGTAAGGGCGAACTGTTTGCCCTTTTGGGAGTAAACGGCGCAGGAAAAACCACAGCCATTCAGCTACTCGCCTGCCTAACCCTGCCCACTGCCGGCGACGCTTTTTTGAATGGCAAAAGCATTGTCACTCGCCAAGGGGAGGTAAAGGGGGAAATCGCCCTTTCGCCTCAGGAAACTGCGGTTGCCCCGAACCTGACGGTAGGGGAGAACCTGGAACTGATGTGTGGGGTGTATGGCATGAAGAAACAGGCTGCCCGGGAAAAGGCCAGAGCTCTTAGGGAGCGGCTGGGCCTGGGTGAGGTTTGGAGCCGCAGGGCTGGCAGGCTTTCTGGGGGCTGGCAGCGCAGGCTAAGCATTGCCATGGCCCTGGCCGGGGAGCCCTCGGTGTTGTTTTTAGATGAGCCTACCCTGGGCCTGGATGTGCTGGCCAGAAGCGAGCTGTGGGATCTGATCCGGGAGCTGAAGGGGGCCATTACCATCCTATTGACCACCCACTACATGGAGGAGGCGGAGGCGCTGGCCGACCGGATTGGAATTATGCAAGCCGGCAGGCTGCTGGCCCTAGGCACGGTTCAGGAACTGAAGGAGAGCACCGAGACAGACTCTATGGAAAAAGCGTTTATTGCCATTGTGAAGGAGGGAAAAAAATGAAACTGCTGGCTTTTTCCACCCGAACAGCCAAAGAGATTCTCCGCGACCCTCTAAATCTGGCTTTTGGCCTAGGTTTCCCCTTGGTGCTGTTGGCGCTGCTCACCGCGCTTCAGGCCAACATTCCAGTCAGCCTATTTCAGCTGGAAACCTTAACTCCTGGTATCGCGGTATTTGGACTGTCCTTTCTAACCCTGTTTTCCGCCACTCTGGCTGCAAAAGACCGAGAGAGCGCCCTGCTCCAGCGGCTGTATACCACGCCCTTAACAGGCTGGGATTTCATTCTCAGCTATATTTTACCGGTCCTGCCCATTGGGGCGGCTCAGGCTGTGGTGTGCTACCTCTTCGGAATTCTCCTTGGTTTGCCGCCTACCATCACGATCCTATATGCGGTTTTGTGTATCCTGCCAATTTCCTTGCTTTTCGTCTCTCTTGGCTTGCTGTTTGGCAGCCTGCTCGGCGTAAAGCAGGTAGGGGGAATCTGCGGCGCTTTGCTGACCAATCTGACGGCTTGGCTTTCCGGCGTTTGGTTCGACCTGGAGCTGGTAGGTGGCTGGTTCAAAATGATTGCCAATCTGCTGCCCTTTGTCCATGGTGTGGAACTGGAACGGACAGTGTTGGCCGGTGATTTTGCAAGGGCTTTTCCTCATCTGCTTTGGGTTTTGGGCTATGCCCTGGCGATTACAGCAGGGGCTGCGGCAGTGTTTCTCAAACGGCGGCAGTAAAAAGCTTTGGCTCCAAAAGCAAGGTGCAGGCAGAAAACATTGAGGCCTCTCTTGGCGACATCCGCGAACTTTTTGCGCCGCGCGCCGTCATCGTTTCGTTTCACTTTTTCTTCATATATCCTGGTTTTATCTCCTCGTTTGGACACGCCCCGCCTTCCATGGAAATCAATTTTTGCAAAAGGGATAAAAAGGAGCTATAATAGAGGAATGGGAAAGCAGAAAATAGTCGAATATTTTGAGGAAGTAGAAGCGAGCCGGGAATACAGCGGATATTTTTGCAGTATTCCGGAAGCGATTAGTATAGTGGTTCTGGGGAGTATGCGCGGACTGCATATACCACAGCAGATGTGGGCTGGCTTTTTGGAAAAGAAAAGTG
>CAJUSM010000010.1 GCA_910588935.1 uncultured Oscillospiraceae bacterium | reverse complement strand
CGCTTCCTTTCATATTTTTGGCTTAAGGGGCTTGACTTTTTATTTGCAGGCTTTCCGGAGAGAATATTCGAAAAAAAGGGAAAGCCGAGGCCTGCTGGGCCCCGGCCTTCCGGTGGTTCAAAGGATAGAATTTTAAAGCGGCCTGTTTAGCGCTTTGCCGCTTTCCGCCTCTTGCCGCTTAGGGCCAGGACCAAAAGCCCGCAGCCGGAAACCAGGGTCAGCACATACCAAAGCACTGGGCTGTCGCCGGTTTTTGGCACATTGGCCAGGGGAACCTCAGGGTCGGGCAGTTCCTCTTCCGGCTCGGCAGGGGCTTTGGGTACATCTGGGTCAGGGAGCTCTTCGTCAGGCTCATTGGGCTGGGGCGTGGGAGTGCCCAGGGGCACGTCCGGCTCGTCAATGGGCTCATCCGGCTCGGGGGTGCCCAGGGGCACATCCGGGTCGTCAATGGGCTCGTCCGGCTCAGGGGTACCCAGAGGCACGTCCGGGTCGTCAATGGGCTCGTCGGTGGGCTGGGGCGTGGGCTCCTCACTGGGGGTGGGAGTGGGCTCCTCACTGGGTGTAGGAGTGGGCGCTTCGCTGGGCGTAGGGGTGGGTGTGGGAACATCGCGGGGATAGTTTACCTCAGCGTAGCTGTTTTCACGCTCGGCATGCCATTGGCGGGTGGTGGTGGATTCGGTGGTGGCAATTTCCTGAACTCGCTGGAGGATTTCTACAATGGGCTCCTGGATGTCGAAGGTAAGCCCAAACTTCAGCGCGATCTGGCTTGCGCCGCCTGCCGCCATAATGCCCACCATAGTCTGGCCCTCACTGTAGCCATCGGGGTCAGAGAAAACGTAAGCGCCATTGGTAAAAGCCTGCGCGCCGTCCAGCTTAATTGTATACTTGCCATTGCCTACCTTCACGCCAGGAATGGTAATCAGGTAATTACCCTTTCCATCCTCCTGAATGCACTGGTTGATATCAATTGTGATTTCCTGTTTCTCATTGTCAGCACCTATAATGGTAGCTTTAAAGGCGCCTGTGGGATTCAGCTTGCTATTCTGCAGCGTCAGGGTAAGATCCGCAGTATGCACATAGTTTCCATTGTTATCCACGACCGTGGTAATGGTGGTGGATACGCCTTTTACATCAGAGGCTTTCACAAGGTCCGTAGACTTTCTGTCTTCTAAGGTATTCTTGTTGTCCTCCAAAAAGTTTCCTTTTACCATGTATGTGACAATGTCTTTTAGCAGACCCTTTTCCGTTTCCGTCAGATTACGAGTGTAGGAGTTGCCATTATTACTGCCTACGCTAAATATGTCATCGAGGACAGTGCCGATATCCACTTTATCCCAGTTGTAGTAGGCGCTGCCAGCTGTAGAACTGCCGTAATACCAAAGGGCCGCCTGTGTTGCGGTTAAGGCAATACCATCTGTTATTTGTGCAGAATTCGCAATAGAGCTCATTAGGCCTTTGAAGGCATCCAAACTTCCATCTCCACTTTTGGTGCCCCAATAGCCAAGGGTTGCAATTGCACTAATCCGGTCCTTTTCTTCCTGAGAACCCAGGTATTTCACGTCTTCCACGTTCTCAAGGTCAAAGGGATTGTCTGTATTGTATGGAGTTCCATGATCAATACAGTAAACATAGTGCTTATTGCCGTCCTTGTCGATCACGACTTTCTGGGTTGGATCAGATTGTCCATCCTGTTTAGCGACCCATTCTCCGTCCACTTTTTGGTAAGTGAAATTTCCAACGGTAATCGCGCTTGTCAGCCCATTTCCGCTGGTAAATCCGCCCTTAAGATCCTCCTTGTAGTTTTTCTTGTGCCAGGCTTCAAACTCCTTGCTTTGAATCGTTTTATCGTTGGGGAACCATTTCTTCAAGAGATCCAGAGGATAAGAATCAGGAGAACCATATGGCAGCAAATCATGGCCCTCATTTTTACTTACTGTAGTAGCCGGTATTTTATCATCGAATGTGTACCCTTTTGACGGGTCTCCCTTTACTGTCAGTTTGTCTGCTGGGAACAACTTCTCCATATCCGGCTGATAGCCCTCATTGCTCCACTGGCCATGTCCTTCATCCTCTTCTACCGGAGTCATGGTAACCGTAACAACCCGGTCACCGCTTTCCCCCGCTGGCACCTGCACCGCCGTAGTCTCTGTCTTTGTCTCCGTCACAGTCTTTGTGGTCTCCACGGTAGCGGTTTCACCCTTTACAATCTCTGTCCGGGTGGTTACCGTAAGGCCGTCGGCGCTGGTGGTAACGTAAACAGCCCGATAGTAGGCGTTGCCCTCCTCGTCCACCTCTGGGTACACAGTGGTCACAGTAATGGCCAGGGTGTCAGGGTCCTGGGAGGAGGCAGATTTGCCGATCTCCTTGCCCTCGCTGTCCACTACTGTGGTAAGCTGCTCCTCAGGAATGTCTTTCAGGGGCTGGTCGTCTGGGGCCTTATAGGCAGTGGTGCTTTCGGTGGTTGTGGTAACAATTTTGGTGATGGTTTCAAAGGAATTTTCATCCCCCTCCACTGGCTTGGTCTCCACAGAGGACTCCCGAACCACCTGGGTGGTTTTCTGGCCCTCTTCCCCTTCGCCGGTGATGCTGTCGGTTTTGACGTACTTCTCAACAATGGGGTTACCCTTTTCGTCCACAACCTGATTACCGGTTTCGTCCACCTTGTAAACCGGCTGGAACCCATCAGCGGTCAGTTTATCCACCGCTTCCTTGTCCTTGTCGGCCAGCTCATTCTTGGCGGCAGTCTCCTTCTCGGTTTTCTGGTCGGCAACGAGCTTTTCCTCGTCAACCTTGCCAATTGCCGCCTGGCCAGAGCTTTCTTTTCCATCTGTAGGCGCGGTAACGGTGACGGTTTTGTCGTCAGTACCCTCAATGTACTCCTTCAGCTCCTCGGGAGACAGTTTTTCCGAGGACTCGTCCCCTATTGTTTCCTCGGTTTTCTCGTAGGAAATGGTCTCCTCGCCGTCCACCACTGTCTTGTCCCCCACCACCTGGGGCGGGTTGTCCTGGCCGGCAGGCACGGTGCTCTCGGTTTTTACGGTGGTCTCGCTGCCCTCTACCTCTACCTTACCGGTTTCCTCACTTCCCGCCTGGCCGTTCCAGGTATCGGTGGTTGTGGTGGTGGTTTCGGTGTGGTCGTAATCACCGTTCTCGTTGGGAACATTTACCGAGCCTATGCCAGGCTCGCCGGCGCTTGTCTCCAATTCGGCGTCTGTGTTGGCCTGGTCCAGCAGGTCCTGGGCCTGGTCTTGGGCAGAGCCGGCATCAATCCAGCTGTCCCGGCCAGCCTGGCCCTCTTGGCCTACAAAGGTTTCAGGGGCAGGGGGATCTATGGGCTCCGGCTGAGCAGGGGCGGTAGACTCCGGCTCTAAGGGCAGACCCTCCTCCTGGTTGGCGTAGGCGTAAATCTGCAGCATGCTAAAGCACATGGTCAGGGCGAGCACCAGGGCCAGCAACCGCTTATACTTGCCAATTCTTCGTTTCTTCATGTTTTTCTTCCTTTCTTTGCCGTGGTTCACGGATGCAAAGTATCCGGCGGCCGGGCTGGCATTGTCTTCCAAGGTCTATAGTAGCCCCTCGACCCCCAGCATACAACCGGCTGTGCCAAGGAATCGACATTAGCCCCCATAGCTTTGCGTCCCGCTGTTTCCAACGGTTTGCTGATTAAATCAGCAGCCCGGCGGGCATAACGGCAACGGGCGCTTTGCCCTTTTTGCCGCTTTAGCTCCGTGGCTTTGCGTCCCGCCATTTCCAGCGGTTTGCCAAATAACCGCGCCTTTTTCCAACTCCTCCCCCCGCGGCTGCCGGCGCTGCCTTCCGCGGGTACCCGCCCAGGGCGGGATCGCCTGCTGTTCCATGGGCTCCCCCCTTTCCATATATCCTCTACTATGCGGTACTCCCCTATGCAAGGTGATTTTACCACATTCTGGAAATATTAGCAATATATTTCAATAAAATAAACCACGTTTTAAAATAACTTTTTATTTTGAAATATCCTTTCGCGCGTACCTTTTTCCGGTTGCCAGAATATACTTTTCTTGTAGCTCTTGCGGCGCTTTTATTTGGAAAAAAATTTCCATTTTTTCCAGACCGTCTTGCCAAAGCTCGGAGAATGTGGTAAAATTTCTTATGGAAGAAGACTTTCATAATGCACACGTAGCCAGCGAAGTGCAGCGGGTTTTCGTCATCCGCCGGTCTTCTGAATTATTTGGATATACCCTGTGGCAAAAGGCAAAGCCGCCTTTTGGGGTATATGGACTAAAAAAAATTTCCACCGGGCTTTTCGGCGGCAAAGGGGGAGGATGCCTAAGCGGGTTTACAGCGCGCTTTCGTGCCGCGCAGAGTGTGGCACGAAAATCGCGCGGCACAATTTTCGTTTGGCAAACCGCTGGAAACGGCGGGACGCAAAGCCACGGGACTAAAATAGGGCGCCCTTTGGACGCTCTGTCATGTCAGCCGGTTGCTGATTCACTTCAGCAAACCGTTGGAAACAGCGGGACGCAAAGCTATGGGGGCTAATGTCATTTTTCAGACAATGCCAGCCCGGCCGCCGGATACTTTGCATCCGTGACTTTTGCAAAGAAAGAAGGTATATTTTTATGAAGTTCAAGAAGAACAAGCTGGGTAGGCGCGCCTTGGCGCTGGCACTGGCGGCAGGCATGTGCTTTAGCATGCTGCAGGTGGGCGCAACGGCGGCAACCACCACCATTTCGGCTTGGAACTGCGGAGAGGATGTGCATTACCACAGCCCTAGCTGCTACACCACCGAAACCACCTATGTGTGCGGCATGGAGGAAACTGCTGGCCATACCCACAACGATTCCTGCTACCAGGGCGTGAACCCCATAAAGGTTTACACCTGCAACATCAAGGAAGAGCCTGGCCACCTTCATACCGACAGCTGCTACACCTACACCAACACCCTAACCTGTACGCTGGCGGAGAGCCAGGGCCATGCCCATGGCGAGGCTTGCTACGGCCCAGAGGGCAACCTGATTTGCACCACCCCCGAAGGGGAGGGCCATGCCCATTCCGAGAGCTGCTATACCAGCTCCCGGTCTGATGAGCCCGCCTGTGGCCTGACAGAATCTCCGGTTATTCACAACCATACAGACGCCTGCGACTCTACGACCGTGTACAGTGAGAAGGTGCTTATCTGCCAGCTGGCAGAAGCGCCCGCGCACCAGCATACAGAGTCCTGCCAAAAGACAGAGCAAAAGCTAAGGTGTGATAAAGAGCAGCACCAGCACACCGAGGCCTGCAAGATTCGTGATGACTACCAGAACGTTATTGACGAGCTAAAAAACGAGCTGAACAAAAAGAAGCCCTCCGCTCCCCCTGCTCCCGCAGAGCCGGCAACTACCGAGGGGCCTGCCACTACCGATAAGCCGGCAACAACAGAACCTCCTGTCGAAGACCCGGACGCGTACCATGACACCATCCTGCTGGTAATTGGCGGCGTGGTTCTGGGCGTAAACGGCCAGATTCAGATTATCAACGGCCAGACCGTTATCATTGTAAACGACGGCGCGGCGGAAGATGGCAAGCTCGAGAGCGAGAAAGACCGCATCTTTGCCGTAAAAGACGGCCAGCTGGTTGTGGACGGCGATGTCGAGATGACCAATGGCAAAGGCGGCGGTGGCGGCGCCATCTATGTTGGCGCAAACGGCGATGTGACCATGAACAATGGCAGCATTACCAACAGCAACTCTACCGCGAAAGATGGCAACGGCGGGGCAGTGCTCGTTGATGGCGGCAATTTCACCATGAATGGCGGCACCATCTCCGGCAACCATGCCGATAAGGTTGGAACCGGCTCCGGCGGCGGCGTTGCAGTGGATAAAGGCGGCAGTTTTACCATGAACGGCGGTACTATCTCCGACAACAGCACCAACGGCAACGGCGGCGGCGTATCCATCCTTAATGGCGATATGGTCATGAACGGCGGCACCATCTCTAACAATAACGCGGCCAATGGCGGCGGTATTTATGTTGGCGAAGACGGCAAGCTGGTGATAAACGGCGGCACCATCGACGGCAACAAAACAGCCGGCAGCGATACCTCCAATGATAAGGAGAATGACCAGACGGGCAAGACTCCTACATTTGGCGGCGGCGTTTATATTGTCGGCGGCGACTTCACCCTGAACGGCGGTACCATTTCCAACAACCAGTCCATTAAGGGCGGCGGCGTTGCAGTTGACAATGGCACCTTCAACATGAATGGCGGTACCATTGATAATAACTATGTAGACGACAAAACCTGGAATAAGGCCACTTATATTTCTCCCAACGGCCAAGGCGGCGGCGTTTATGTAATTGGTAAAGATGGAAAGTTTACCCTGATCGGCGGCACTATTTCCAACAATACCGCCGGCGAGGGCGGCGGAGTCTTTATTGCCGATGATGAAAAAGGCAACCGCGGCAGCATGGAAATGAACGGCGGCAAAGTGACCGGCAACACAGCCAACATTGGCGAAGGCGGCGGCATCTATGTACAGGGCGACGCCACCATTGTTGCCGGCGAAATCTCCAACAATGTAACCAACTCTAAGGAAGACCTGGGCGGCGGCGCTCTTTACATTGAGCACAGCGGCAAGGTAAACCTGAAGAACGCTTTGGTTACCAACAATGCCGCGGCTGGCCTGGGCGCGGGCCTCTCTGCCTGCGTCAACGGCAAAACCGTGGTCTTTGCCCAGGACGGCGCCGCTATTTACGACAACACCTCCGGTGTAGACAAGGACGGCAACAAGCTGGACGAATACGGCCACATTATTAAGGAAGTGGGCAAAGATACCCCCACTACCAGCCTGGTGGACGGCTACGAGAACTGGAAGGATAAGCCTGGTTTCCAGGCTGGCTCCAAGGATGTTCTCATTGCCAGCGATGGCAAGGTAGACAATGCCTACGGCGGCAAGCCCGGCGCCATTTTCAGCAATGAAATGCTGGGCGGCGGCCTGGCCAACTGGTCCGGCAGCTCTTACGTGGGCAGCATGGAGAATGAGGAAAAGATCGATGGCAGCAACAACGGCGTTGTTACCTCCGACCTGCTCCTGGGTATGCAGTCCGACCCCCTGGAGACCGCCAAAAAGGCGGCCGAAGCTCTGGCAAAGGTGCTGATTTTCGGCAACTACTCCAGCAGCACCCATGGCGGCGGCATTGCCAATAATGGTACCTTAATTATCGGCACCGACCCCAACAATGAGGTTAAGGGCATGGATTCCAACGAAATCCCCACCATTGACCTGGATAAAACCCTTGTCGGCCGGCCCTTGGAAAACGGCGAGTTCTCTTTCGACCTGGTGGATGCCGAGGGCAACCCCATTGAGGATTTCACTGTAACCAACGATGAAAACGGCAAGGCCCAAATTCGTCTGCCTGAGCAGTATTTCACCGCCAAAGATGAAAATGGCAAGTATGTTGACGGCGACTATGTTTTCTACATCAAGGAGAAAATCCCTGATGAAACAGGCAACATAACCTATGATGATTCCAATTATCGTGTGGTTATCTCTGTAGAGACTGTCACCGAGAACAAAAACATCCAAATTGGCAGCGGTGAAAAAGATGGCGAGGACATTACCTACACCATCACCAAGCGGAAGATACCCTACAAGCCCATTAAGGAAAAGGAAGTCATCAACAGCCTGGGCAACGCGGTTTGGTCCGGCGTGAACAATATCCACTTCGTGAACCAGGCCCATCCCACTGAGCCCCCTCGGGAGACACCTCCCCCCACTCCTACCACGCCTCCCACTCCCACGCCCAGTGAGGAGCCCACACCGCCTCCCACCGAGGAGCCCACACCGCCTCCCACCGAGGAACCCACTCCGCCTCCTAGCGAGGAGCCTGATGAGCCTATCGAAGACCCAGATCTGCCTCTGGGCACCCCTGAGCCGGATGAGCCCATTGACGACCCGGATGTGCCCCTGGGCACTCCCACGCCTCAGCCTGACGAACCCGACGAGGAAGTTCCCGAACCGGAAATCCCCAAAGGCCCCTCTGAGCCTGAGGAAGAACTGCCCGAGCCAGAAGTTCCCCTAGCCGATGTGCCCAAGACCGGCGACAGCGCTGCTCTTTGGTATATCCTCACCTTTGTGTGTGCCGGCAGCCTGGCTGGCCTTGCCCTATGCGGCAGGCGGAAAAAGACAGTAAAGTAAATTGGTTTTCTCTGTGAGCAGGCATTACAGAAAAGGGACCGGGGCCTTTGGGCCCTGGTCTTCTTTTTTGGGCAGCTTTAGGGGCGGGCAAACCTAGGCAGCGCTTTTCCCCTGGACAAATTACGGGAATCCTGTTATCCTATATATAACGCTTGCCAAACTTCAGGCCTTTTCATTACAATGCAAACCCAGGAGGTATTTTCATGGACGAACAATGGAACCCAATAGTCAACAGCTACCAAACCTCCGGCGTGCCGGCGGTTTACAGCCAGATAGAGGAGAAGGAAACCCAAGTAGCCTGCCGGGACGGGGCTTTGCTCCGGGTGTTCTGGTTCCGCCCTGCCGGGGCGGGGCCTTGGCCCGCCATTGTCCAGCGCAGCTGCTACCCCATGGCCCATCAGGCCTACCTGATTCACGGCAGAGAGCTGGCCAAGCGGGGCTACGCCTATATCTGCCAGTACTGCCGGGGCACAGGGGGCTCTCAGGGAGAGTGGGAGCCCAATGTAAACGAGCCTGACGATGGCGCCGATTTTATCCGCTGGGTAGATTCCCTTAGCTGGGTAGAGAGCATTGGCTACTGGGGCTGTTCTTACCTGGCCTCTACCGGCTGGGCCATTACTGGGGAGCTGCCTCCCAAGGTCAAGTCCATGCTCCTTTCCCACTACGGCACAGAGCGGTTCACCTCTGCCTACCAAAGCGGCCTGTTCCGCCACGATATCCTCACCGCCTGGGCAATGGGCAATGCCGGCCGGGAAATTAAGGCCGATTACCTGGAGTCCTGCCGGTACCGCCCCCATGTGGAGGTGGACACCGCCCTTTGGGGCGGCCCCCTGCCCTGGTACCGGGACTGGGTAACCAATACCCACCCCAACGACCCCTATTGGAAGGAGGGCTTTTGGAAATTCATGTCCGATGCCCCCCGCAAGCTGACCATTCCAGTATGCATTGTAGAGGGCTGGTACGACCACCATTTAGGCAGCGCCCTGCAGTCCTTTCAAAACCTTTCCCCCCAGGCCGGGGCCCACAGCCGGCTGATTGTAGGGTGCTGGAACCACGGTTTTCAGCCCTGCGCCCAAGGCAAGCTCCAGGAGCACCTGGAAAACGACGAGGCGCACCAGATGCTGGCCTGGTTTGGAGAAACCCTGCTGGAAAAAAAGCTGCCCCAGCGCCGGGTAGATTGGTACATTATAGGGGGCGACTGCTGGCAAAGTTTCCCGGATATCCCCCGCCCCCAAAGGGAAAAGCGGTTTTTCCTAGACGCGGGCCAGCGGACCCTCTCTGAAAAACCGGGTGAAAAGGCCCAGGTCTCTTATGTATACGACCCGGAAAACCCGGTGCCCTCCCACGGGGCAGAATCCCTGTTTGCCACCTTTCAAGAGGTGGGCAGCCTAGAGCAGCCTGGGCCAGACTGGCGGCCAGATGTAATCAGCTTTCTCTCCGCTCCTTTAGAGGAAACCCTCACTCTGCTGGGGGAGGCCCGGGTAGAGCTTTATGTGCAAAGCACCGCGGAGGAAACAGCCTTTACCGCCAAGCTCATGGAGGTTACGCCCCAGGGCAAGGCCTACAATATTCGGGGCTCCATTGCCGTGCTCGCCGGCGGCAGGCCTAGTGAGGCCGGCAAGGTTACAATTTCCATGTGGGCGGTAGCTTTCCGGCTTCACAAGGGCTCCCGGCTGCGGCTGGATATCTCCTCCTCAGACTTTCCCCAGTACGCCGTGCATCCCAACCTCCCTGGCTGCTGGGCCCAGCAGCCAGAAACCGCTGTGGCGGAGCAGAGCGTCTTCACTGGGCAGGGAGCCCCCTCTGTTCTTATCCTGCCTGTAGAAACCAGGGGGCAGAACAGCTGAGAAACTATGAAAACCGGCGTTTTATCTCTTCCTGTTCACAATTTCCTATTTCTTTTTTCCCCTTATTGCGGTATAATAATGCCGGTTGTCCCAAATACCAAGAAAGGCGGTGACGCTTTGGCCAGGCGCAGGCAAAAAAAATATTCCATTGGCAGCGGCAGGTCTGGCCTGGGCCTGGGGCGGCGGAGCATGTTCGTCTCTCAAGAAAAGCAGGCCCAGCATCAGGCGGCCCGCCGCTTAAAAATCTGGTCCCGGGTGGTGGCGGCGGCGCTCACCCTGGGAGTAGGCGGGATGGCCGCGTTTTTCGTGTGGTTCTGGATGGTTCCCTATTTCCACCAGGAGCTGATCATCAATGCGGGCGCCGACCCAGAAGCCTCTCAGGAGCCCCTGCCCAACTACGACAGCATGGGCCTGCCAGTGTACGATGACGAAGTAAACCTGTTTACCATTAACCAGCTCTCCCCCGCGGATGAAGAATTTGAGCCCAAGTTGGCCCAAATTGAAAATATCCAGGTGGATGCCAGAATTGTAGACGCTCTGCGCCAGCTGGTATCGGCGGCAAAAGACGAGGACCTGGTGCTGATTTTTTCCGAAGGCTATGTCTCTTATCAGGAACAGAAGGAACGCTTTGACAAGCAGGTGGAAAAGGCCATGAAAGAGGGGGACCGCAGCGCCGTAATGGCCAAAACCGAGGTTCGGGCCACCACCCCTATGGCAGGGGAAAGCGATTTTCAAACCGGCCTTTGCCTGCGGCTTTCGGCAGATAAGGAGACCTTTTCTCAATCGAAAACCTATAGCTGGCTAAAATCCAATATGGGCCGGTACGGGTTTGTGTTTCGGTTTCCAGAGAACAAAGAGGACTACACAGGCATCGACCCAGACCCCACGGTGCTGCGGTATGTGGGCGGGGAAAACGCCGCGGCCATGCAGCAGCGTTCTATGTGCCTAGAGGAATACAGCAGCTACCTGGGCATCCAGTAAATAATTACCCCTAAGGAGGAATTCGCTCTATGGAAAACCAAGTGATCCAAGCTATTTTGTCCCGCCGCAGCATTCGCAGCTTTCAGCCGCGGCCCCTGGAGCCCCAGCTTTTAGAGCAGGTGCTAGAAGCCGGCACCTTTGCCCCCACCGGCAGGGGAGCCCAGTCTCCTGTTATTGTGGCGGTAAAAAACCCCCAGGACCGCCAGGCTGTTCAGGCCCTAAACTGCCAGGCCCGGGGCTTTTCCTCTGACCCGTACTATGGCGCGCCTAACATTCTCCTGGTGTTCACCGCCGCCTCCGCCCACACCGGCGTAGAGGACGCTTCCTGTGTGCTGGCCACCATGATGCTGGCCGCCCACGCCCTAGGCGCCGCCTCCTGCTGGATTCACGGGGAGCAGGAGATGTTCCAGCTGCCAGAAGGAAAGGCCCTGCTGAAAAAGTGGGGCCTGCCCCAGGATCTGCGAGGCGTAGGCTCTCTGGCCATTGGCTATGCCCAAGGCCCCGCCCCAGAGCCCAAGCCCAGGAAAGCCGACTATTTTAAGATTGTATAAATTGTTAAAAAAATTGAAATTATCAGCCGCCGGCGGGATATTCCCCTCCTGCGGCTTGTTTTTTCCAGGAAAAAAAGCTATAATAGAAAGGAATGGACACGCGTCAACTTTTTTGAGACGGAGGAATTGTGGTTATGAAGCTACGGGCAGCAGCCCTGGCCCTGGCGGCCCTGGTGCTGGCAGGCGCCTTATCCGCATGCAAGGGCGAGGAGCAAGTGATCTATGAAGAAGAGGTCCGGGCCGTGAACGATGGAAAGCCGGCCAGGCTGGCGGTAGAGTACGACCCCCGGGACAAAAGCGGCCTGCTTGCAGAGCTCCAGGAAATCGCCAAAAAGTACCAGGCGGATTACCCCCAAACAGAAATCCAGTTTGTAGAGCGCAATGCCAGCATAGAGGGCGGCGGCACACCGGATATTGTAATAGACCCCAGCCGGCAAAACGTAGATTTGGCGGAGTATGCCGACTTTTGGGCCAGCGAGGGGAATCTAAGCGCCGGGGCTAACTATGCGATGCACCAAATGGGAAGAAAAACCGTTTACTCCATCCCGATGGATATTCAGCAAAACCTGCTTTTTTACCGGAAAGACTGGATTGACGCCTTTAACTACGAGGGAAACAAAACAGCGGCGGAAAAGGTAAATGTGGAAACCTGGAAACGCCTTTTGGAGTTCCCGGAAAAATTAGGGGAAAAAGGGCAGCTGGCAATCAGCCAGGAGTTAAGCGGCTATCTTTTTAACGCCATTTTGTGGAGCAATATTGGCTTTGGGGGCATGGCCGACCCTGCCGCGCCCTATTATGCCCCTGGCGAAGAGTGCGAAACCATTTTTACCAGCGAAAAGGCCCTGGAATCGGCAGAGCTGTTCTGCCAGGTTTACCAGGCTTCCATAGAGGGCGGGGCCCTTACCCAGGAGCAGGCGGTTCAGCGTTTTCTGAACGGAGAGGCGGCCGCGGTAATTGCCGATGCCTCCCTAGCCGAAACCCTGAGCGAAACCATGGAGGAAAATACCTGGCGGGGCGTGGGGCTGCCTATGGGAGACAGCGGCGCCGCCATTGTATCCTGCGGCTGGTGGGGCCTGGGTGTGTCAGACCAATCTGAAGAGCAGGAGAAAGCCATACATTTTTTGTGCTACCTAACCAGCGCGGACAATAACATTCACCTGGCGGCTACCTGCGGAACGCTCCCCCTTTATAAGGAGGCGCTGATGATGGAGCCCCAGCTAAAAAACAGCCCCCGCCTGCCAGAAATCACACTGCTGAATCAGGCCGGCTACAGCTATACCGGCGAACCCCAAATGTTCCAGGGCTTTTCTCCCAGCCACTTGGCAAACGGGCTGTACGGCCAGGGACTGGCACAGCTTTTGGCCGGGGAAACCAGCGCCCAGGCGCTGCTGGAAAAGGCGGACCAAACCTGCAAAGAGATTTACCGCCAGCACATAGAGGCTGGCGGCGAAATCCCCTGGCTAATGGAGGAAGAGGAATGAATGTAAAGCTTTTAACATATACCCCGGACCCAGAGCGCACCGTGGCCTGCGCGGCTAAGCTTTGCTATGCTGCGGCGGATATTGATACGGTTTACCAGGGCCTCACCCCGGAAAAAACAGAGGCCTTTGTAAAAATGCTGGGAGAAATCGGCCACGAAAGCCCTATTGAACATGCCAGCTTTACCTTTGGGGTAGAGGGAGTCTCCCGCTCTCTGCTGGCCCAGCTAACCAGGCACCGGATTGCCTCTTTCAGCGTGCAGAGCCAGCGCTATGTAAAGGAGAGCCTGTTTGACTTTGTGCTGCCCCCAGAGATTGCAAACATCCCCCAAGCTAAGGAGGAATTTCTCCAGGCCATGCGAGAGGACGCCGCCCATTACGAAAGGCTGACCGCCCTGCTTCAGGAGAAGCACGAAAGCCGGCTGGCCGCCCAAGGCATGGGGGAAAAAGAGGCCCGGCGCAAGGCGGAGAAAATGGCCATTGAGGATGCCCGCTTTGTGCTGCCAAACGCCTGCGCCACCAAGCTGATCTGCACCATGAACGCCCGGGAGCTTCTCCACTTTTTCTCTCACCGCTGCTGCCGCCGGGCCCAGTGGGAAATTCGGGCCCTGGCCACCCAAATGCTGGCCCAGGTTAAGGCAGTGGCCCCCAGCCTGTTTTGCCAGGCAGGCCCACCCTGCCTGCGGGGAGCCTGCCCAGAGGGCAAAATGAGCTGCGGCCAGACTGCCGCTGTACGCAAAGAATTTTCTCGGCTGTAAAAGGAGGAGAGCCCATGCGTCTAATTGTGCTGGAGGGCTTGGACGGCAGCGGAAAGACCACCCAGGTTGCCCTGTTGGAAAAAGCCTTGGCCCAAAAAGAGAGGGTCCGCCGGGTATCCTTTCCCAACTACAGCTCCCCCTCCTCCTCCTTGGTCAAGATGTACCTGGCCGGGGAGTTTGGCAGCCAGCCGGAGGATGTAAACGCCTATGCCGCCGGTATGTTCTACGCCGCGGACCGGTTTGCCAGCTATACGCGGGACTGGCGGCAAGACTACCTGGCCGGCGTTACCATTTTGTCCGACCGGTACACCACCTCCAACCTGGTGTACCAAATGACTAAGCTGCCGGAGAATTCTTGGGAGGACTACATCTGGTGGGCAGAGGATCTGGAATACGCAAAGCTTGGGCTGCCCAAGCCTACCCAGGTGATCTACCTGGATATGCCGGTAGAGGTTTCCCAGCGGCTGCTGATGAAGCGCTACCAGGGAGACAACGAAAAAAAAGACATCCATGAACGGGCTCTAACCTTTCTCCAGGATTGCGGCAAATGCGCCCGCTTTGCCGCCCAGCGTTTGGGCTGGCAGGTAATCCCCTGCGCGGCAAACGGCGAGCCTCTGGAGGCGGAGCTCCTCCACCAGCACATACTGGCGGCTCTAAGATGAGGGCTGCCGGCATGGAAAAACAGGTGGTTTTCAGCGATATAGACGGCACCCTGCTTAATAGACAGGGCAAAATTACGCCCAAAACCCAAGAGGCCATAAGGATTTTACAGAGCAAGGGGATCCCTTTTGTTCTGGTCTCTGCAAGAAGCCCTTCTGGAATCTACCCTATTTTGCATGAATATGGGTTCAGCTGCCCTATAATCTCATACAGCGGCGGGCTTATCTTAGACGAAAGCCGCCAGGTGCTTTTTCACAAAGGGCTCCCCAAGCCCTTTGCCAGAAAGATCATCTCCGTTATAGAGAGCAGCGGCTTGGACCTGGCCTGGTGCGTCTACTCCCTGGACCAGTGGCTGGTAAAGGACCGGAGAGATCCCAGAATCGCCCAAGAAGAGGCCATTGTGCGGGCCACCGCCCAAGAGGGTTCGGTGGATTCCGCCCAGCATGACCAAATCAGCAAAATTCTGTGCATTGGCAGCCCAAAAAGCATCCTGGCTGCAGAAGCCCAGCTAAAGCGGGCCTTTCCCCGGTGCTCCATTGTCCGCTCCGCAGACTTTCTGCTGGAGGTTATGGAGCAGGGCGTAACAAAAGCGGCGGCGGCAAAAACCCTCTGCTCCCTATGGAACATTCCCGTTGCCCAGACCCTGGCTTTTGGCGACCACTACAATGACGAAGACCTTTTACAGGCAGTAGGTGCTGGGTTCCTAATGGGCAATGCCCCCGCGGAGCTAAAAAAGCGGTTGCCAAGGCACACAAAAGACAACGATCACGACGGCATCTATTGGGGGCTTTTCACCCAAGGTCTAATTTAATAGAAAATAAAGGAGAGATCAACAATGGTATATGTACTCATTGCAGAGGGCTTTGAGCTGGTAGAGGCTCTGGCCCCGGTGGATATCCTCCGCCGGGCAAAGATAGAAACCCGGCTGGCAGGGGTAACCGGCCGGCGGGTTGCCGCCTCTAACGGCGTGGCAGTAGAGGCGGATATGGAAATCGGCGAAATTCAGGAAACTGATATTACAGCCATCGTGCTCCCAGGGGGCCTGCCCGGCACCCTAAACCTGGAAAATTCCCCAAAGGTTCAAGCCCTTATCGACCACTGTGTCCAGCAAGGCAAGCTGGTGGGGGCCATCTGCGCCGCCCCCTCTATTTTAGCCCATAAAGGGCTGCTCAACGGGCAGGAGGCCACGGCCTTTCCCAATTTCCAAAAAGACCTGGAGGAGGGCGGGGCAAAGCTGAGCGCCCAGTATGTGTGCCGGGACGGACAGTTTATTACTGCCCGGGGCATGGGGGTTTCTACCCAGTTTGGCCTAAAGCTGGCAGAGGTTCTGGCCTCGCCGGAACAGGCGGAGGAGATCCGGAGCTCTATTCAGTGTGAAGGATAAGCAAAAAAGCTCTCCCCTCCCGAAAGTCTGCACCAAGAAAGGAAATATGGCTATGAACGATAAACCTCAACGGGGCCAGGACCAGGGCTCCACCGGATTTAAGGTGAACATTGACCAAAAGGACCTGATGACCGGCGCCTTTGAGCAGCCCAGGGCCAGGCGGCGGGTCTCCGTCTCCCTAAACGACGACCCGCCCTCCTCTGTAAAGAAAACCCTTTCTACCGAAAAGGAACGCAAGGCAGAAAAAAAGGCCCATAAAAAGCGGAACCGGCTGAAAGCCCGGAAAAACAAGCGGGTTTTCTCCTTTATGTGGCTCTGCATGGTGCTGCTGGCCTCCTTTACTTTGGCCAGCTACCTTATTAACGGCTCCAACGATTTTTTCGGCGCCAGCCGGCCAGAGGGCACGGCGGATATTGAGATTCCCCAGGGCAAGCTCACCGAGGAAAAGCTGGCCGATATTCTCTACGAGGCCGGCATTATCCAAGAACCGGAGTTTTTTACCCTGTACTGCAAGGTGCGGGCCCACATGGAAAACTTTGCCCCTGGTCCCAGGTCCAAGGTGAGCACAAACCTGGATTATGAGGCCCTGCTCAACACCTTAATCGGCGGCGACGAGGACCTGGAAGAGGTGCAGGTGGTCTTTCCCGAGGGCTTTACAGCCCTTCAGGCTGCCAGGCTTTTGGAAGAAAACGAGGTATGCAAAGCCCAGGAATTCTTAGACGCCCTAAACAACCTGGATTTTACCCAGTACGACGCCATTGCCGCTTTGGGGGATACCAGCGGGAAATACTACAAGGTAGAGGGCTATCTGTTCCCAGACACCTACAATTTTTATAAGGGCGAAGAGCTGGATTCGGTTATTGGCAAGCTGCTTTACAATTTTCAACGAAAAATAAACGACAAGCTGCTTCAGAAGGTTCAAGAATCTGGCATGACCTTGGACCAGGTGGTTACCATGGCCAGCATTATTCAGGCCGAGGCTGCTAACGAGCAGGATATGTTCAATGTTTCCGCTGTTCTGCACAACCGCCTAAACTTTGGGGCCGACTATGATATTTATTTTCTAGAATGCGACTCCACCTCCTTTTACCCCTATCGCAACGCTAAGGACCTGGAAGAGCAGGGCGGAACCCTGAGCTATGGCAATTATGACACCTACAAAATTAGCGGCCTGCCCGCAGGCGCCATCTGCAACCCCGGCATCGACGCCATTAACGCGGCGCTAAAGCCCAACACCGGGGGAGATGCGGAGCAGTACCTGTACTTCTGCCATTCTGACGAAGGCGTGGCTTACTATGCCACCAATGAAAGCGACCACGAGTACAACAAGCAGCTGGCGGGGATAAGCTAAGGCCCCGCCCTCAATATCTTATTTTCCGGAGTTGATCCTATGTCCCCCCAGCCCTGCCATCTCTCTCCCAAGCCCGAACTCCTGGTCCCTGTTGGGGACATGGAGCGCCTTCATGCCGCCCTGCGCTTTGGCGCGGACGCTGTTTACCTGGCTGGCAAGGATTTCGGAATGCGGGCCGCCCCCAGCAATTTTTCCAACCACGAGCTGGCCCAGGCCGCCCGGCTCTGCCAGGAAAAAGGGGTTAAGCTCTATGTTACCTGCAATACCCTGCCCCGGAACAGCGAGCTCCCAGCCCTCCCCGGCTTTTTAGCCCATTGCCAGGCCGTGGGGGTAAACGGGCTTATTATCTCAGACCTGGGCGTGCTTGCCTTAGCCCGGCAGCACGCCCCCCAGGTGGAGATCCATATCTCCACCCAAACCGGCATTGTAAACTACCAGGCTGCCCGGGCCTGCGGGGAGCTGGGGGCCAGGCGGGTGGTACTGGCCAGAGAGCTCCCCTTAACAGAAATCGCCGAAATCCGCCGGAATATCCCGGCGGAAATGGACCTGGAGGCTTTTGTCCACGGCAGTATGTGCGTCTCCTTTTCCGGCCGTTGCCTGCTCTCCAATTATATGACCGGCCGGGACGCCAACCGGGGCCAATGCGCCCAGCCCTGCCGCTGGGAATACCAGCTTTTGGAAACCCAACGCCCAGACCGCCCCTTTTCCATTATCGAAAACCAGGGCGGTACATACATCCTCAACTCCAACGACCTGCGGATGATCCAGCACATCCCGGCCATGGCAGAGGCGGGTATTACAAGCCTGAAAATTGAGGGCCGGGCAAAGTCTGCCTATTATGTGGCCTGCGTTACCGCTGCCTACCGCCGGGCCATCGACTTCTTCTGGGAAAACCCTGGCGCCCCTCTGCCTGCCTCTATTGTAGAGGAGACGGAAAAAATCAGCCACCGGGCGTATTCCACTGGCTTTTATTTTGGCGATGAGCCTGGCCAAACCTGGGACCGCAGCCAGTATACCCGAGACTATCAGGTGGTGGCGGTGTGCACCGGCCGCTCTGGGGATTATGTAGAGCTCCGGGAACGAAACCGGTTTATGGAAGGAGACCTGGCCGATGTGCTCCAGCCAGGCCGGGAGCCCTTTACGGCTATCATTGGAGAGATGTATAACCAGGACTGGCAGCGGATTCAAACCGCGCCCCACGCGGAAATGCTGGTGTACTGGAAAACCGAAATGCCTGTAGAGCCAGGGGCCTATCTTCGGGTAAGGAACCGGGCAGAGCAATAAAGAGAGATGGGGGGAGATTATCTTCTCCCCCCTGTATCTACCCTTTTTCCTCTTTTTTTGGCATTTCCCCTGTATTGACAAACCGCCCCCAAAGGCGGTACGATGAACCACAGAATAATCCCATGGAAAGGACGACTGCCATGCTGCTTTCAACTCTTCTCGCTCCCCTAGGTATTTCTGAGGGATTTCAAGATACCGAAATCACCGATATTGCCTATGATTCCCGTCAAGCCTGCCCTGGCTGCGTCTTTGTCTGCATTCAGGGCTCTGCCTCCGATGGCCACAGCTACGCCGCCGCCGCTGCTGCCGCCGGCGCCGCCGCCATTATTGCCCAGCATCCAGTGGAGCTGCCCCCCCAATTCGTGCCCCAGGTGGCGCTGGTAAAGGACACAAAAAAAGCCCTGGCCCTTATGAGCGCCGTCTTTTTCGGAAATCCTGTGGGCAAAGAGATCACCGTAATCGGCATAACAGGCACCAAGGGAAAAACGACCACCGCCTACATGGTCCGGTCCATTCTGGAAGCCGCCGGCTATAAAACCGGGGCAATGGGTACCATTGGCGCGGCCATTGGCGACCAGGTAACCCCACTGGACAACACAACGCCCATTAGCTACCAGGTGTACAAAAACCTGCGGAAAATGGCGGACGCTGGCTGCCGGTACTGTGTCATGGAGGTAAGCTCCATTGGCCTAAAGGATTCCCGGGTATATGGCCTGCCTTTCCAGGTAGGTATTTTTACCAATTTTTCTCAGGATCATATTGGCGGCGTGGAGCACAAGGATATGCAGGAGTATCTGGAGTGCAAGGCCATGCTGTTTTCCCAGTGCGAAACCGGCGTAATCAATGGCGATGACCCCTGTGTGGGCAAGCTGCTGGAAAACAGCACCTGCCGCCCCTTCTTTTACGGCATGGGCCCAACAGCCAGCCTGCGGGGCGAAAACTGCCGCCATTTAAACCAGCCTGGGCTTTTGGGGGTAGAATTCCATGTAGCCGGCAGCCTGGACTTTACCGCTCAGGTAGGCATTCCCGGCAGGTTCAACGCCTACAACGCCCTGGCAGCCATTGCCTGCTGCCACAGCCTGGGCATCCCGGTGGAGGCCATGAAAAAGGGCCTCCTTTCCGTTAGAGTAAAGGGCCGGGTAGAGCCAGTGCCTGTGCCGGGGAACTACACCCTGCTGCTGGACTATGCCCACAACGCGGTGAGCATGGAAAGCCTGCTTGCCACCCTGCGGGAATACCAGCCAAAACGGCTGATCTGCCTGTTTGGGGCAGGCGGCAACCGGCCTAAGGTGCGCCGGTACGAAATGGGAGAGGCCAGCGGCAGGCTGGCGGACCTCTCGGTGATTACGGCAGACAATTCCCGGTTTGAAAATGTGATGGACATTATTGAGGATATTAAAACCGGTATGCACAAAACCTCTGGGGAATATATTGTAATCCCTGACCGGCGGGAGGCCATAGGCTGGTGCCTGAAGAACGCCCAAGATGGGGACATTATTGTGCTGGCGGGCAAGGGCCATGAGGACTACCAGGAGATTGAAGGGGTAAAGCATCCCTTTGACGAGCGGGTAGTCATCCAGGAGATTCTGGCCGCCATGGAGGAACGGAAATGAGGGATTTTAGGCCAGAAGGGGACAATTTCAAGGAGAAGAACCGCTGTAGTTAGCTGCGCTAACTACGTCAATCTCGCGATTGACGAGGATTTTCGACGTAGAATGTGGCCTCTTATGGCAAAAAAGACAACGTTTTCGATTTTTCAAACAAGCCTTAGATAGCAAAAATCAACCTTACGAATAAGGGAATAAAAATCATACGGAGGAATTATCATGAACAAGATCATCGAGACCGCCCAGCTGGAAAGCTTTGAAAAGGATTTTGCCGCCGACCCGGCCAAGCGGGTAGCCCAGCTGGCAGTTACCACAAACGGCGTGAACAAATCCGCCACTGACCCCTTTGTACAGCGGGAGGACCGGCACCAGTTCTCCATCCAGCTGGAGACAGGGAACATCACCAACCAAAAGAGCTCTGGCCGGTGCTGGATGTTCGCCGCCTTGAACACCATGCGGGTAGAGGTAATGCGCCGGCTGAACCTGGAGCATTTTGAGCTTAGCCAGAACTACACCCTCTTTTACGATAAGCTGGAAAAGTCCAACTATTTTCTGGAGAACATTTTGGATACCCTGGATGAGCCCACCAATGGCCGGCTGATCTCCCACCTGCTTATGGCGCCCCTAAACGACGGCGGCCAGTGGGATATGCTGTGCAGCCTGGTAGAAAAGTACGGCGTGGTGCCCAAGGATGCTATGCCGGAAACCGCCTGCTCCTCCTCTACCCGGGAGGTAACCTACTATATGACCCGGAAACTCCGGGAGTTTGCCTGTGTGCTCCGGGAGGGCCATGCCGCCGGGAAAACCGCCGAACAGCTGCGGGAACAAAAGGAAGCCATGCTCCGCTGCATCTACAATATGCTGTGCATAGCCTTGGGGAATCCCCCCAAAACCTTTACCCTGGAGGCACGGGATAAGGACAAAAAGTTTATCCGGGAAACCGGGCTTACCGGCAAGAGCTTTTTTGAAAAGTATATAGGCTGGGATTTGGGCAGCTATGTAAGCCTGATCAACGCCACCACTGCCGACAAGCCGTTCCACAAGACCTTTACCGTAAAAATGCTGGGCAATATAAAGGAGGGCAGGCCTGTTAAGTACCTAAACCTGCCCATTGAAGAGCTGAAACAGGCCGCTATCCGCCAGATGCAAGACGGCCAACCAGTGTGGTTTGGCTGCGATGTAGGCAAAAGCTCCATTCGAGAGGGCGGCATAATGGATCTGGATGTACTAAGGCCAGACCAGCTTTTTGGCACGGAATTTGCCATGAACAAGGCCCAGCGTCTGGACTACGGAGAGAGCCTGATGACCCATGCCATGGTGTTCCAGGGGGTAAACCTAGACGAGGACGGCAAGCCCACCCGGTGGCGGGTAGAAAACAGCTGGGGCAAGGAATCTGGCACAGAAGGATACTATGTAATGAGCGACGACTGGTTTACAGAGTATACATACCAGGTTGTGGTAAACAAAAAGTATCTCACTGAAGAGCAGGTAAAGGAACTAGAGCAGGAACCCATTGCTCTGGAGCCCTGGGATCCCATGGGCTCGCTGGCATAAAAAAAGAAGAAGCCGGGGCTGGGGGAAAAACTTTTTCGCCCTTGCCCTCTTCTCTGTTTCCGCTGTCTCAAACAACCAACATATGAGGTGATCCCCATGAAACTGAAGCTCTCTGAAATTTTGGCCTCCACCGGCGGCCGCCTGCTTTCTGGTTCTCCTAATACTGAAATCTCCCGCTTTTTTACCGACAGCCGCCAGGCTGGCGTGGGGGCCATGTTTGTCCCCATTCGAGGGGAAAAGGTAGATGGCCACGCCTATATTCAAAAGGCCTTTGCAGCCGGCGCTATTGCCAGCTTTACCGATCATCTTATAGAGGGAATGGATGAGCACGGCGGAGCCCTGGTGCTGGTGGAGGACTGCCGCAGGGCTTTACAGCAGGCCGCGGCAGACTACCGGGCCCGGTTCAGCCTGCCTATAGTAGGCATTACAGGCAGCGTGGGCAAAACCTCTGCCAAAGAGATGATTGCCCAGGGCTTAACCGCCGGATTTTCTGTAATGAAAACCGCCGGCAACCAGAACAGCCAGGTGGGCGTGCCCATTACCATATGCGGCCTTAAGCCAGAGCACACTGCCGCCGTGGTGGAGATGGGCGTAAGTATGCCTGGGGAGATGGAGCGCATCGCCCAGGTGGTTAAGCCCACCTGCGGGGTAATTACCACCATTGGCACCTCCCATATCCAGTTTATGAAAACCCGAGAGAATATCCTAGCCCAAAAGGCCCACATGGCCGACTATCTTTCCCAGGGCGCTCCCCTGTTCGTCAATGGGGACAACGACCTGCTGCCTGGGTTGGCCAGCATGCAGGCCAAATACCGGCTGGTTACCTTTGGCTTAGGGGAAAGCTGCATGTGGCGGGGAGAGGATATCCTAGAGTCGGAAAACGGCACAGCCTTTACCGCCTTTTCACCCAATGGCCGCAGCTGCCGGGTGTATATCCCCGTGCTGGGAGAACACAATGTGCGCAACGCCCTGGCGGCCCTGGCAGTGGCGGACCACCTGGGCCAGAGCCTGGAATCCACTGTAAAGGCTTTGGGCGATTATACCCCCCCTGCCATGCGGCAGCAGGTAAAAGAGCTAGGCGGGGTAACTGTAATTGATGACAGCTACAACGCCAGCCCAGACTCCATGTGCAGCGCTATTGATGTGCTGGCAGGCAAGCAAACAGCGGGCAAGCGGGCAGCGGTGCTGGCTGATATGCTGGAGCTGGGAGAGTACAGCGAAAAGGGGCATTTTGAAACAGGCGCCTATGCCAAGGCCGCGGGAATTGACCTGCTGATTGGGGTAGGGCCCTTGGCCAAGGAGATTGTGCAGGGCTATGGGCCTGGCGCGCTGTGGGCAGAGGACAACCAAACAGCGGCAAAGCTGCTGTTGGAACGGTTGGAAACGGGAGACGCGGTGCTGGTAAAAGGCTCTCGGGGGATGAAGACAGAGGAGATTGTAGAGGCCATTAAAGACCGCTAAAAGGCCTGAAAAGCAGCAGGGGCAAGGTTGCTCCTGCTGCTTTTTTCTTCTGCGCTGGGTCAGCTGTATTTTCTTATTCTTCCAGGTCCCCGCTCCCTAAGGGCTCCCGCTTTCGCTCTAAAAACCGCTTTAGCCCTGTATACCGCAAGGCCTTCCGGTTGTTCTCAATCATGCTGTTAATCACGCTGCGGCTGCCCACCAGCACCAGCAGCCGCTTAGCCCTTGTCACCCCTGTGTACAGCAGGTTGCGAAACTTTAGCTGCCTGGGCACGCTCAGCGCCGGGATGACCACTGCCGTAAACTCGTTGCCCTGGCTTTTGTGGATGGTTACCGCATAGGCCAGCTCCAGGGCTAGCCCCGCGTGCTCCAGGTCGTAGAGCACGGTGCGGTCGTCTATACGTACCCGCATAGCGTTTCCGGGCTTGTCAATGTCTACAATAACCCCCATGTCTCCGTTAAAGACGCCCTGGCCCTCGGTGCCATCGTCTCTTGCCCAGGGCATGCGGTAGTCGTTGCGCACCTGCATTACCTTATCGCCTACCCGCAGCACCTGGCCGTTTACCTTAACCTCGGTTTTCCCTTGGCCCGGGGGATTAATGGCGGCCTGGAGGGCCTGGTTCAGCTCCCAAGTGCCCAGCTCTCCCCTGCGGCCAGGACAAAGCACCTGGATATCTGATAGCCGGTCGTAGCCATAGCTTTTGGGCAGCCGGGCGCCGCACAGGTCCACAATAAGCTCCTGGGCCTCTGCCCCGCTTCGCCTGGGCAGAAAAAAGAAGTCGCTGTCCCGGCGGGTAAGCTCTGGCTCCATGCCCTCTACAATCCGGTGGGCACTGGCCACAATCAGGCTTTTCATAGATTGGCGGAACACCTCCCGCAGCTGCACTGTGGGGAAAATCCCGGCGGCAATTAGGTCCCCCAGCACGTTCCCCGCCCCTACAGAGGGCAGCTGGTCCGAGTCGCCTACCAGAATAAGCCGGCAGCCCAGGGGCAAGGCCCGGAGCACGCTTTCAAACACATAAGAATCCACCATAGACATTTCGTCAATAACCACACACTCACATTCTAAGGGGTTAGACTCGTTCCGGATAAAAATAGGGTTATCCAGTTCGTCCCAATCCACCTGAAGCATTCGGTGAATGGTTTTGGCCTCCTCCCCGGTGAGCTCTGTCATTCGCTTGGCAGCCCGGCCGGTAGGGGCGGCCAGCAGCACCTGTTCCCCCGCCATTTTCAAAATGTGGATAATGGCGTTTAGGGTGGTGGTTTTGCCGGTACCCGGCCCGCCGGTAAGGATCAGTACCCCCTGCTCCATGGCAGCCCGGATGGCGTCCCGCTGCCTTTGCTCGTACTGAATGCCCAGCTCCTCCTCTGCCAGGCCAATTTGGACATCTGCCCCATATAGGGTGTTGGCCGGAGAGCGGAGCATGGCCTTTAGCCGGCCTGCAATGTAGGTTTCACAGTCGTACTGCTCTCGCAAAAAAATAAAAGGCCGCCCGTCAAACTCCTCCCGCACCAGCGCCCACCGGCCGCATAGGCTGTTAATGGCCTCCTCCACCAGGGGCTGTCCCAGGCCCATCATCCGGGCAGCGGCAGCCCCCAGCTTATCCTCTGGCAGGCAAGTGTGGCCATTGGCCAAGTTATGCCGCAGCACATAGATTACCCCTGCCTCCACCCGGCTGGCATCATCAGCCGGGCGCTCCATGGCCTGGGCAATGGCGTCTGCCCGGCCAAAGCGCACCCCAATTTTAGGGCCGCAAAGCAGGTAGGGGTCCCGCTTAATGCTGCATAAGGATTCTTGGCCCAATGCCCGCCAGGCAAGGATGGCCTGCTCCGGAAAAACGCCGTAGGGCCCCAAAAAAGCCATAAGATCCCGCAGGCCTATTAGGCGCTGGAACTCTTCCCCAATCTCTTGGGCCTTAGCCGGTGTAATGCCTTTTACCTGGGCCAGGCGCTGGGGATCGTTCTCCATTACCTCTAGGGTGGCGGCCCCAAAGGTATCTACAATGCGCATGGCCAGTACCTTGCCCACCCCTTTTACCGTGCCAGAGGCCAAATACTTTAAAATGCCCTCCTCGGTGGCAGGCTGGGCCCGCTCAAAGGCAGCGGCTTTAAACTGCTCGCCATAGCTGGCGTGTACCTCCCAGCCACCAAAAATCCGCAGCTCTTCTCCTTCTCCAACAAGGGGGAACGACCCCACCACAGTTACCAGGTCGTCCCCCGCCGTCAGTTCCAGAACGGTATATTGATTTTTCTCATTGCGGTAGATAATCCGGTCTACTGTACCGTTCAGCTCCAGAAGCTCGTTTTGGGCCAAGCCTTTTCTTCCTCCTCGGTTTTCGGTCACTGCTTTTCGGCAAGCCAGGCCTCCAGCTGGCCAGGGGCCAGCAGCTCCAGCTCCTGATATGTTTTTGCCAGGCAGTCCAAAATTTCCCGGCACTCCCCATTGCCCTCATACAGGCACACCAACCGGCAGGGCGGGCGCAGGCTCATCCAGCGCACCCGCTCCAGGCCAGCCAGCACCAGGGTTTCGCAGGTTTCTGGGTCTTGGGGGCAAACCACCAAAGTCATAGAACCTTTGCCAGAGCCGCCGGTACGGTTGAGCCGGAAAGCCAGCATACGCACCAGCTCCACCGCGCCTACAATCATTAGCCCAGCGCCTAAGGCATACAAGATCACGTTCATAAGCACCACCTCTCTCCCCCCATTCTATGCGGAGAAGGGGCAGGGGGTGAAAAAGCGGAAAAAGTTTCTCAGTTCTTGCTTAAAATCACCGTAGCATCCCGGTGAAGCTGTAGAATAGACGCCGGCACCTGTGGGGTAACGGGGCCGTGGCATGCCCGTTCCACAATCTCCTCTTTGTCCGCGCCGGCAATCAGCAGCACCTTTTTGGCTTTCATAATGGTGCCAATTCCCATGGTTACCGCGCTGGTAGGCACGTCCTCAATCCGCTGGAACAGCCGGGAGTTGGCCTGAATGGTGCTTTCGGCCAGCTGCACGGTATGGGCCCTTACCGGGAAATCCGGGGCGGGCTCGTTAAAGCCGATATGGCCGTTGTGCCCAATGCCCAGCAGCTGCAGATCAGGCCAGCCCAAGGATTCTACCAGGGCCTCGTACCGGGCGCACTCGGCCTGCATATCCCCCGCCACGCCATTGGGCAGGTAGGTGTTTGCCTTATCCACATTCACCTTGTGAAAAAGGTTGGTATCCATAAAATACCGGTAGCTCTGGGGGTTGTCCCCGGTTAGGCCGCAGTACTCGTCCAGGTTCACCGTGCGCACCTGGGAGAAATCCAACAGGCCCTCGGCGCAGGCCCTTACCAGCCCCTGGTAGGTGCCCAGGGGTGAGGAGCCAGTAGCCAGGCCCAGAACGCAATTGGGCTTTAGCAAAATTTGGCCGCCGATTATCTGGGCGGCAAGGGCGCTCATTTTCTCGTAGCTTTCCACACGGATAATTTTCATGATGTTTTCCTTTCTTTGTTTGAAAGCTTGGTTTTTATTTATTATACACCGGTTTTGCCAAGTGGCGCAGGTAAAAACCGGCAAGAACCCCATCGTCTACCGGCGGCAATCCCCGTACAAAAGCGGCCGTAAGGAAAAGCGGCATTTTTTCAAAGGGTTCCCGCGGCCCCAGGACGTCTTTCCGCCGGCTTTTCAAGGGCGTTCCGCTTCGGGGGCATCCGCCGCCCTTTTCTTTTCTGGCAGCTGAGCCAATACCACCCCGGCAAATACCAGGCCGCACCCGGCCATTTCTCTTAGGCTTAAGGGCTGGCCAAGCACAAGCCATCCCGAAACCGCCGCGAATACGGATTCCAGGCTCATAATCAGGGAGGCGGCCGCCGGGTCCAGCCGCCTTTGGGCAATGATCTGCAAGGTATAGGCCACCCCGCTAGAAAGCACCCCAGCATACAGCATGGGGCCCCAGGAGGAGAACAAGCCGCCCCAGGTAAAGCTCTCGCGCTCTAGAATAACCGCCACAGCCGCGGAGATCAACCCTGCCGCCGCAAACTGGATGCAGGAGAGCTTCACACAGTCTACCTTAGGGGAAAACCGGTCGATAACCAGAATATGGAAGGAGAAAAACACCGCGCAGCCCAGCACCAGAGAATCTCCCACCTGAATGCCAAAGGATTCCCCCGCCACGCTGAGCAGATAAGCTCCAGCCAGGGCCAGGGCCACGGCACACCACAGCCTTGCCCCGCCCCGCCGGCCTAGAAAAATCCCTAGTACAGGCACAATAACAATGTACAGCGAGGTGAGAAACCCAGCCTTACCCGCCGTGGTATATAAAAGCCCCGCCTGCTGGAGCAGGGTTGCGGCAGAGAGGAATAGGCCGCACAGGGCCCCGCCGGCCCAAAGGGCTGGGTTCTTCCAAGAAAAGGCGGCCAGCTGCCCTTGGTTGGTTACCATGCGCCGGCGCAGGCGGTCTCCAACAAATACTACCGGCAGCAGGGCAAGGCTGCCTACAAAGCTTCTGGCGGCGTTAAAGGCACAGGGGCCGGTATGCTCCATCCCCAGGCTTTGGGCCACAAAGGCCGTGCCCCAAATAAGGGCTCCCAGGCTCAGCAGCAGGGCGCCGCTTAGGCTAGACTTTTTCATAGGCGGTTTCCTCCTGACTGTCCCGGGTCAGGTTCTTCATCCAGTTAAAGCGGTTGATTTTCACCACCGCCACAAAGCATTTTAGAATCTGGTCACACTTCAGCGCCGCAAACACCATCCATACCGGGGCCCCCAGCCGCTGGCAGATTAGAGCAGAGGGGATCACCACCAGAAAGACGAAAATGGTATCGTTCTTAAACACAAAGGAGATATCTCCTCCAGACTTAACCAGCCCAAACAGGCAGGCCGCCTGATAGCAGGTGCCAATAATGGTAACAGAAATCACGTTGATAAACTGCCGGGAGTACGCCATCGCCTCAGGGGTGGCGTTGTACAGGGAGATAAAGCCATCTCGGAACAGGAGCACCAGGGCCCCGGAAAGCAGGCCCACCCCTAAAAAGATCAGCTGGACGGTTTTTGCGTACTCCTTCATCTTTTCGTACTGCCCGGCCCCTACGGTTTTGCCGGTGATAATGCCCACCGCCGAAGAGAGGCCGTTCATCCACACATAAATAAGGTTGTGCAGCATCCCTGTAATGCTCACCGCCGCCAGCACCCCGGCAGTGTAAGAGCCCATAATCTTGGTATTCATCAGGTTGTTAATGGCCCACACAATCTGCCCGCCCATTACCGGCAGGCCATAGCGGAGAAAGTCCCGCAGCAGCTGGCTGTCTGTGCGCAGCAAATCCCGAAAACCAAAGCGCAGCTTCCGGTCTATGGCCAGCACGTAAATTACGCTTGTCAGGGCCTCCAGCACCCGAGAAATCACTGTGGCAATGGCCGCGCCCTTTACACCCAAGGCGGGCAGGCCCAGCTTGCCAAAGATCAGGATGTAGTTGAGAGAGACATTCACCACAAGGGCCATAATGGATATGTACAGGCCAATTTTCGCTGTCTCCACACTGCGCATAGAGGCGATCATAACCTGAGAAATGCTGAAAAACAGATAGGCTACCCCTACAATCTGCAGGTAAGCCGCGCCCTCGGCAATTACGCCAGACTCTTTGGTAAACAGATTGATGATAGCGGAGGGGAACAGCACTGTGGCCAGGGAAACCGCAAGGCCAATGAAAAAGGCAAACCTTATGCCAATAGAAACCACCTTGCGGATGCTGCCGGTATCTTTTTTTCCCCAATACTGGGCAGAGAGAATTAGGATAGCCCCTTCCACGCCGGCGATGAACATTTGAATTAGGGTTTGCATTTGGTTGCCCACATAGACGCCGGAGATGGCGTTGTCCCCCAGCCGGCCGATCATCAGGTTATCTGCAAAGCCCACGGCAAAGGTAATCAGGTTTTGCAGAGAGATGGGGATGGCCAGAGCGATTAGGGTTTTATAGAAGGATTTATCCTTTGTCAGAAGCATGGTATACCTCCGTTTCTAGGAGAATGCCCAGGACGATTACACCGCCATAACTCCATAGGCAATCCATGGGCTGGCATAGATCGTCACGTATATCAGTGTAATCCAGGGTTGGTAATCAATATAAAATTCCCGAAAGCTTAAGGCCCAGGGATGGGGTATGATCACCCAGCCAATTAAATCAATCACAATGGTCAGCGTGCCCCAAATAAGCGAGACCGCCAAAACGTTTGAGAAAGTAACCGCCTCCAATCCCCCTAGGTAAAAATAGGCAAAAGTAGGGAATACAATAATATTGTATAGAGGATGCCAAGGCTTTGTCTTTTCATATCCTTCGCCCATGCCATCGCTTTCTTTCATGGACTTCATGTGCAGTACGGTAATATTAAAAATAGTGTGCAAAATGCCTATGGCTGTTACAATGAAATAGGCCAGCCAATACCACAGCATAGAATATCCCGGGTTTTCCAAGTTCTCATTCCTCCAAACTTATGCACTGGCCATGCCGGTCTTCTTTTCGAAAAGTGACATACTGTTATTGAAGCACGAAGATACCGCTGTATGGTTAATACCTTTTATAAGAACCCTTTCATTTTTTGGGCAACGCCGGCAAGCTTGCAAATTGGCTTTGCCTATTGGCAAGGATGTTTCCCACAGCCTTGCCATGAAAGTTCGGTACGTTTCTACAGCGGCACAGCCATTCAGAGAGGCCTTACTCCTGGCTTTCTTCCGGGGTGGGGCTGGGGCTAGCGCTGGGGCTGGGGCTGGCCGAGGCCTCTGCCCCGCTTTCATCCGCAGAGCCCTCCTCCGGCTTCTGCTTGGCCCGGTCGGAGAATAGGCGGCTTTGGGTTTTGCTGTCTGCCACGCCTGTTTCCGCCAGGCCGTTGGCCTTTTGGAAATCTTTTACCGACTGAGCTGTTACACTGCCGTAGTGGCCGTCATAGGCCTCTTCCAGGTAGCCCAAATCATCCAGCTTGGCCTGGAGGTTCAGCACCTCTTCTCCCTGGTCCCCCTCCCGCAGGGTTTGGTACTGGGAGCTCTCCTCCTCATCCTCCAGGGCAGAATCCGCAATGGCCGAGCTCACCGCAGAGTTAATGGAATCCGCCGGATCCTCTACCCGCATAGAGTTCTCCTCCAGCAGCTCCGGGAAAGCTGTGCCCGTAATCTCCAAGGCGGCGGTTACCACCGTGCGGCCCTGCCACTCCATTAGCGAGGGGTCCAGCTCTGTCACCTTGCCGTCCCGCACCGCCTGGAGGGTGGAAAACTGGGAATCATTTTCTATGGTCTCCTTCAGCCCAGGGGGGCAAAAAATCAGGTCCGGGTTGGACATACGCAAAGACTCAAAATCATACTGGCCCCCTGTAAGGCCGTTAAACACATTGGTAACTCCGGAATAGGTCATAATGGTGCTGCCCAGCATGTCCCCTGTTACTGCCGAGCCGTCCAGGGTGTACAGGTAGCAGCCAGTGGTTACGCTATCTCTTGGCACCACCCGGTTAATATCATCCATGGTAGTAAACACGTTTTGGGCCGCCGCAATTCCCGCGTCGTAGCCCGGGCCGTCGCCGGTTAGGGCAGAGGAAACCTGGGCGTACAGCCGTTCAAAATCCTCCCGGTCTACCGCCGGGGCTATGTTAAGCACCGTAAGCCCCGCGTCCTGAAGAGCTTTCTCCCCGGCGGAGCTGGCGGGATCCAGAAGCACCAGGTCAGGGTTTGTGGCTATAATGGCGTTTACATCCCCAGGCTCCACCTTGTCCAGGTCCCGCAGGCTGGTCTGGGTGCAGCCTGTGCCGCCGGCAGCCAGCTGGGTCTCATAGCCTAGGGCCAAAACCACATCGGCCAAGCTAGGAGAAAGCACCGCCACCTTTTGGGGCTTTGCGCCAATGGTCACACCATTCACCTTTACAGGGAACTCCCCAGTGGCGGTGCCGGAAACCAGCTCGGTTACGTTGGAACAGGCTGAAAAGGTGAGAAGGAACAGTAGGGCGGCAAGAACAGATAAAAGTCGTTTATTCTTCATAATTGCAGTCATCGCTCGCTTTCCGATTATTGGGGCGGCAAAAGGCGCCGCGGAAATATGCTTGTATTATAGCAAAGCCCTGGGGTTTATGCAAGAGCTTTGACGAAAAGGGACTGCCCAAACGATGATTTTGAGGGCAGATACAGCGGAAAATGTTTTGAGAGCAGCCCCCGGCGCTATCATTTTCCATATGCCCTGGGGTTCGGGCTCTCCCGGCAAAAAGGAAGGGCGTTCCGAAAAAAGCGGGGCCACGGCAAAGAAGGCCCGGGGTATGGAAACTCTTTTTGGCATGGAAAAGCCGCAGGCACAAAAGGCCTGCGGCAAAAAGGATTTTGGCTTAGTCCTCCGCCTTAAACTCCAGCACCGCGCCGGTAACAGCGTCAATCTCTATTTCGTACTCCATATGGCCGTACTCAATTTCAAGCTGATAGATATACCTGCCGTCGTCCTCGTCCAGCTCCATCTCTTTAATATGCCCCACCGTAGCCCCCGGCACCAAAGAAAGGGCAATCTCCTGGGCCCGCGCCTGGCTAATCAGCCCTGTGGAAGGGCCAGAGGGGCCCCCATGGGAGCCGTCCTGCTCAAAGCTAAGAACCTTGCCGGTAAAGGCGTGGATCTCGTACTTGTATTCTACCAAATCCTTGGTAAAGAATTCAATCTCGTAAACCTGTTCTCCGTCCTCCCACTCTAGCTTCTGCTTGGTAAAGTTTACCTGGCTGGCAGAAAGCCCTGCATGGGCCAAGGCCTTTTCTTTGGCCTCGTCTATGGAGATCACCCCAGAGGGGATAGGCGGCACATGAGAGGTGTGGTCTAGGTCAAAGCGCCAAATCTCGCCATCCAGCGCCCCTATTTCGTACTCATAGCCCAGGTAATTGGGGGTGTAAAACTCAATCTCGTACACAAGCCAGCCGTCGTCCAGCTCCAGCTCGGTTTTTGTAAAGGTAACCTGGTCTGCAGAAAGCCCGGCATGGGCCAGAGCCTTAGCCTTGGCCTGCTCAGCCGTAATCAACCCGCCAGAAGGGGGCGCAGTGGAGCCATCGCTTTCCCAAGAAACCACAGCGCCGGTGGTCCCATCAATTTCGTATTCGTACCAGCGGTTCTGGCTGGTGGTAAAAAACTCAATTTCATATACCAGGCGGCCGTCCTCCCGGTCCAGCACCTGCTTGGTAAAGGTAACCTGGCTGGCAGAAAGCCCGGCGTGGTCTAAGGCCTTGGCCGCGGCCTGCTCCACGGTGATCAGCCCGGAAACACTGGGGGGCGTAAAGGAATCCGCCTCGTGGCCAAAGCGGAGCACAGCGCCGGTCACCGCGTCAATTTCGTAATCATACTCCCGGTAGTCGGCAGTGTAAAACTCAATATCATATACCTTTTGGCCGTCCTCCCACTCCAGCTCCTGCTTGGTAAAGGTAACCTGGCTGGCAGAAAGCCCGGCGTGGGCCAAAGCCTTCTCTTTGGCCTGGGCTAGGGTAATCAGCCCAAAGGTGTCGGCATCGGTTACGGTTTTGCCACTTAGGGTTACGGTTTGGGTGGCCTGGTTCCACCCCACCTCTTTGCCCATAAGCTCCCCAATGGCCCGCACAGGCAGGTAGGTGGAGCCCCGATAGAGCAGGGGATACACCCGGCGGCCGTTGGCGTTGGCAAAGCTGCGCACAGCGCCATCTACAATCACAGTAAAGTCGTCCCGCACCGTGGCGTCCACATCTTGGCGCTGGCTGGCCCCATCCGGGGTGCCGCTTACCGGGGGCGTGCCCCGGCGCCCTGCCAGGGTAACGGTTTTGGTGGCCTCGTTCCAGTCCACGTTTTTGCCCATAAGCTCGCCAATGGCCCGCACAGGCAGATAAGTAGAGCCCGCGTAGTACAGAGGATGGACCTGCCTGGCATTTACATTATAAAAGTTCCGCTTTTGGCCATCAATAATAATAGTCATATCTGGCCGGATTACAGCGGTTACCCCTGTAACCGCCGCCGCGGGGATGGCAGCCAAGGGGCTGGCCAGCATAACGGCGCAAAGCACAGGAGCGGCAATTTTTCCCAATCTCTTGGACCATGGTTTACGCATTGTGTTTCCTCCTTTAAAATGGCTTCTCTCCCCTAGGCGAAGGCCAGGGAAATCAGATTACATTATATAATAACATAATTTCGGGTAAATTTCAAGAAATTTCAGGAATACAACCGGCGCAATTCCTGCTACTTTCCTTACTTTCCACTCATCTTTCAAGTTTTTGTCGCCTGCTCTTCACATCATTTTCACATTGCCGGGGGATAATATAGCCACACCAAGAGAGAACACCTGAAAAACCCCTACAACGAAAGGAGCGGCTAATCTATGTATCCCAACGACGAAAACAGAATGGACGAAAACAGAGTTGACGAAAATAAAAACAGCGAGCCTGCCACCCCAAAGGAGCCCAGCGCTCCTGCCGCGCCTGGCTATGGCTCTGGCGCCACGCCGTACACAGCCCAAACAAACAGCCAGTACACCCCCTACCCCTCTCCCAGCCAGTACAACCAGTCCGGGGAATCTTACAGCTGGGGGCCCGGCGGGCAGGCCCAGCCCCAAACCTATGGCTACCCCGCCTCCCAGAGCACCGGAACCAACCCTGGAAACAGCTACTACGTCCAGCCCCCCCAGCCTCCAAAAATAAAGAAGAAGTCCAAAGCCGGGAAAACGGTTTTGAAAATTCTGGCAGCCATGATGGCCTGCGCCGTGATCTCCCTTAGCTCGGTAGGCATATTTGCCGCCATGATTCAGAACGGCGTGGTAAATGTAGAGAGCCCCGAGGGCGCGGAGGATTCCGCCGCCTTTACCCTGTACAAGCGGGAAAGCTCTGCCAACACCACCCCCACTGTCAGCCGGGAGGGCATGTCTACCCAAGAGGTAGCCCAAAAGCTGATTCCCTCAGTAGTGTGCGTGCAGAACTACCAGGTGGTACAGCAGCAAATGCCTGGCTTTGGTATGTTTGGCAATTTTGGCGATTACTCCATGGAGAGCGAATCCGAGGGCGAGCTGTCCCCAGTGGGTGAGGGCTCTGGTATAATAGTTTCGAAAAACGGGCAGGACGCCTATATTGTCACCAACCAGCATGTTATAGACGGGGCCACCAACATTACAGTGGTCACCTCTGACGGGGTAAGCTATGTGGCTGAGCTCATTGGGGAAGATACCCAAACCGATCTGGCCGTTATTAAGGTAACCACCGAAGACACCCTGATTCCGGCAGAGTTTGGCAGCTCGGAGGATTTGCAGGTAACAGACGAGGTACTGGCCATTGGCAACCCCGGCGGCCTGCAGTTTAGCTCCAGCGTAACAATTGGCCATATTTCCGCCCTAAACCGGCCGGTTACCAACGGTGACACCGGCTATATTGTAAACTGCATCCAAACCGACGCGGCCATTAACCCCGGCAACTCCGGCGGCGCGCTGGTAAATGAAGACGGCCTGGTGGTGGGGATTAACTCCTCTAAAATCGCGGCCACAGAGTACGAGGGCATGGGATTTGCCATTCCTTCTGATATTGCCCAACCCATTGTATCTGACCTTATTGAGCACGGCTATGTGACAAACCGGCCCATGCTGGGCATTAAGGGCGACTATATCAACCGGACGGTAAGCAGCTTTTACGGCCTGCCCCAGGGTTTCCTGGTACGGGAGCTAAGCACCCAGGGCGCCAAGGACTCTGAGCTGCAGGTATCAGACGTAATTACCGCAATTGACGATGTACAGATTACCTCGGCCAACACGGTGGCCTCTTACCTAGCAAACAAAAAGCCAGGGGATAAGGTAACGCTTACAGTAGACCGGGTGCTTACCGGGGAAGAAGGGCTGACCATTGAGCTAAGCCTTTCGGCAAATACCGGAGCCTCCAACTAATAAGATTTGCGTACAAGTTTTCTTTTTCATAATCTCCTTTTTCAAGCGGAAAGCCCGGGGCAAAAGCCTCGGGCTTTTCGCTTGGGACAAACCGTAAAACAGGGGTGGAGTGGCCTGGGCGAAGGGGCTATTTTGATAAAGGGGGGATTGTCGGGATTACATCCCGAATCTTTTTAATTATTTTAATGCCTGCGGCAAGACCTTGAGGGCTCCGCCCTCAAACTTCCGCAGCCTTTGGAAAGGTTGACGACACTTTTATGTCGCGTTCCGGCATCTTTCAGCTAGGCTTTTTCTCCTATATCTTAGCTGTTCTTTTAGGCGCTGCAAAAAGGGGCCTCACTGGTGTGAAGCCCCTAAGCTGCCCCTATACAGGGGCCGCGCTGAAATTAGGTGGGTCCTGTTTTCTACCTGCGGTTCCCCGCCTTGGTCAGCAGGGCCACAATCACCGCGATCAGGCCGATTACAACAAAAATGCCCAGCATTCCCTTGCCCATAATGTTTAGGGCCTGGTTCACATTATCCATGTTCATATTCGTTGTCACAAACACCGCGGTAGGCCCGTCTGCCCCGCCAATAATTCCAATGGAGCTCGCGCTCAGCAAATATCCCAACATATTCATCATTCACCCTCCCTTTCTCACATAAAGAATCCCAGTACAATGCCTCCCGCCACAGCAGAGGCGATCTGCCCAGACACATTGGCGCCCACCGCGTGCATCAGCAGGTGGTTCTGGTTGTCCTCCGCAATGCCCATTTTCTCTACCACCCGGGCAGACATGGGAAAGGCCGAAATACCCGCCGCGCCGATCATGGGGTTCAGCTTGGTCTTGGTAAACAGATTTAGCAGCTTGGCAAAGAGCACCCCCCCAATGGTGTCGAACACAAAGGCAAAAAGGCCCAAAGCCATAATCATCAGGGTCTCTACCGTAACAAAGCGCTCTGCCTGCATGGAGAAAGAGATGGTAATACCCAGCAGCAAAGTGACCAAGTTGGCCAGGTCGTTCTGGGCGGTTTCCGAGAGCCTGTTCAGCACCCCGCACTCCCGTATAAGATTGCCAAACATCAAAAAGCCTACCAGGGAAACAGAGGCTGGGGCTACCAGCCCGGCCACAATCGTGACAATAATGGGGAACAGAATGCGGGTGGTCTTGCTCACGGCGGCGGGCCGGTACTCCATGCGAATGGCCCGCTCTTTTTTGGTGGTGACCAGCTTAATGGCCAAGGGCTGAATAATGGGCACCAGTGCCATATAAGAATAGGCCGCCACGGCAATGGCCCCAATATAGCTGGATTTCAGCACCTGGCTTACCAAAATGGAGGTAGGCCCGTCTGCCGCGCCAATAATGCCAATGGAGGCCGCGTCCCGAATATCAAAGCCCAGCACCGCTGCCAGCACAATGGTTAGAAAAATGCCAAACTGAGCGGCCGCCCCAAAAAGGAACATTTTGGGGTTGCTCAGCAGGGGGCCAAAGTCAATCATGGCCCCAATACCAATGAACAGCAGCAGGGGGAAAGCCTCAGAGGCCTCTATTCCGGTTTGAAACAGCCACTGAATAATGCCCTGGGTTTCCCCCACCCCCGGCATGGTCTGGTTTAGCACCCCGGAAAGGGGCAGGTTTACCAAGATTGCGCCAAAGCCCATTGGCAGCAAAAGGGCGGGCTCGTAATCCTTTTTAATGGCCAGCCAGATGAGCACTCCGCCCACCAGGTACATAACTACCTGCTGCCAGGTAATAGACAGCAGGCCTTCCCACAGAAATTCCATAAGCTACTTCCTCTCTTTTTACCCAGGGCTTGCGCCATACAGTATGGCAGCGCCACACAAAGATCCGCCCGCGGCCTTTGCCCGTGATTTGCCTGCATTTTTCCGTTCTAGCCCATAGCTTTCCTTTGTCAATCGCGAAATTGCTGTACCCAAAGGATACCGTCTGACGGAAAAATCCCACTGCCCGGTTTCGCGCTATCTTTGCGCGGCGCTGTCTTACACAAGCCCTAATATGGATGTATTTTGCCCAGGAACGGGCTAGATATGAAATATATAAAAAAACAGACCTGCGCCGCCGGAAAAACCGGCAAGCACAGGTCTGGTCGTTTCAAGCTAACCCAGGACAAGGAACGCCTGCCCATGATTGTTGAGATAGCTGCGGCCAAGCGCCGCCGACTACTCCCCCATTGCTGGAAAAATTTTAGCACAAATGGCAGAATTTGTCAAGGGTAAAAAAGAAAGGTCCCGGAATACGAGGATTTCCCCTCTCAACTGTTCCCAGCTTCTCCCTAAACATCCTCTTAATTGTAATCGTATGGACTATCATCTATACATAAGGCCCACAAAGGCGTGTTAGCCGCCTGGCGGCGTCCTCTCTATTTTTCATTCCCTTCACCCCAGAAAGGAGGGGCGTGGAGGAAAGGAAAAAACTTGCCCTTCCCTCCGCTTTGTGTTAAAATAATCCCACCATATATAAAGGAGGTCTTCTTATGCCAGCCTTTCAGCGCCGGGATAAAACCAACTATTACCTAGACCTGGCCGAAACCGTCTCTAAGCGCTGCACCTGCCTGCGCCGGTGGTACGGCGCGGTTATCGTAAAAAACGACGAGGTGATCTCCACCGGCTATGCCGGCGCGCCCCGGGGCAGAACCAACTGCTCAGACCTAGGCTGCTGCCTGCGGGACAAGCTGGAAATCCCCCGGGGCCAGCGCTTTGAGCTCTGCCGCAGCGTCCATGCCGAGGCCAACGCCATTATCTGCGCCCCCCGCCGGGATATGATTGGCGCAGACCTGTATCTGGTAGGCACCGAGGTGGCCGACGGCAGCTATATTCAAAACGCAACCTGCTGCTCCATGTGCAAGCGCCTGGTAATCAACGCCGGCATCGCCCGGGTGATTGTACGGGATAACAGGGAAAATTACCGGGTGATCCAGGTTTCAGAGTGGGTAGAGGACGATGAATCCCTTAGGGGCGTGATGGGCTATTGAAAGAAAAACGCTATCACCTCTTAGATTCTCTGCGGGGCCTGCTGCTGATCAATATGGTGGCCTTTCACGCAATCTATGATATTGTATACATTCTCGGGATCCCCATTCCATGGTACACAGGCCTGCCTGGCTACATTTGGCAGCAGAGCATCTGCTGGGGCTTTATCTTTCTCTCTGGTTTTTGTTTCCGCCTTTCCCGCCATCCTCTCCGCCACGGGCTGGTGGTGCTGGGGGCAGGCCTTTTCGTCAGTCTGGTCACATGCATCGCCATGCCCTCCCAGGCCATTCTCTATGGTGTTCTTTGGCTATTGGGCCTGGCGGGCTTGGTTCAGTGCCTGGTGTGGGCAGTGTGGAACAAGCTGGGCTACCCCCCTTTTCCGGCAGTCTGGGGGCTCATTCTCTCCCTGCTCGCTTTTTTTCTAACCCGAAATGTGCCCTATGGTTGGCTGGGGTTCCAGAGCATTCAGATTGCCCCCCTGCCCCCGGCCCTATACTCTGGGCAATGGCTGGCTTTGCTGGGCTTTCCTGGCCCCGGCTTTTACTCTGCCGATTACTTTCCCCTAGTGCCCTGGTTTTTCCTGTACCTGGCAGGGTATTTTCTCTGGCGGTGCATTGGTTCCCAGCGGCAGATTATGGACAAGCTGCGGCCGGGAATACGGCCTTTGGCGTTTTTAGGGCGGCACAGCCTGTTAATTTATCTGCTGCACCAGCCAGTGCTGATGGGCATTTTCACCTTGCTGGGCATGCGCTAAGGCCCAAAGCCAAAAAGCGCTTTCTCCCCAAGCGCCCCCATCATTTTTCCATAAAAAAACCGCCTGCCCCCGAAAAAGGGCAGGCGGTTTTTTTGCACAGACCGCCCTTAGGCGTAAACGTCAAAGGTATAGGGGCTGGGGGGAAGCATCTGCTCCAGCTCGCCTAAGGCCAGCTCTTCTGTGGTGTCCATCATCTTCTTGGTGAGGGCCATAGAATAATTCGTGGCCAGCTGGGTCTGGCTGTAGGCTGTAGAAACAGCCGCCATGCTGCTCATCATGTCCATAGAAAAGACCTCCTTTGCATGATTTATACTATCACAGTTTGGCTGGGTTGTCAATGGCGGGAAGACTGGGGAATTACCCCCATGCATTTTTCAAACACGCTCTGGGTGTTGGGCGCGCCCGGCTGCAAAAAAGCCTTACAACTCCACCTTGCGCAGCTCTTTCTTTGCCAAAATATCGTACATTGCCGGCACAACAAACAGCGTCATCAGCGTGGCGTACAGCAGGCCCCCAATGCACACAATGGCAATGGGCTGCATCATTTCTGCCCCCAGCCCGGTGGCCATGCCCATAAATACCAGGCCCAGCACTGTGGTCAGCACAGTCATTAGAATAGGCCGCATTCTTGTGCGCCCTGCCAAAAGAATGGCCTCTCTGCGCTCCATACCCTCCAGCCGCAGCTGGTTGATATAGTCGATGAGCACAATGCCATTATTCACAATAATGCCCGCCAGCATAATAAAGCCAATCATAGAAACCACGCTTACCTCCATCCCCCCCAGGTACAGGCCCAAAAAGCCGCCTGTAAAGGCCAGGGGGATGGTGAACATGACAATAAATGGCAGCAAAAGCGACTGGAACTGGATAACCATAATCAGGTAAATGATGAGAACCGCCAAGCCCGCCATTTCTGCCAGCTGGACCATTGCCTCCATAATGGTCTCGTTCTCTCCGGCCATTTTCAGGCTTACCCCCTCTGGGGCCTGGTAATCTGCCAGGGCCTTTTCCGCCTCTCGGGACACCAGGCTGATGTTGTAGCCCTCTGCCAGGGAGGCGGTTACTGTGAGCACCCGGCTCTGGTTCTCCCGGCTAATGGCGTTTAGGCTCTGGCGCTCCTCAAAGTCTGCAATGCGGATTAAAGGAATCTCCTGGGTTTTTCCGGTGAGCCGGTCGGTAGAGGGAACGGTTAGGCTTTTCAGGTAGCTTTCGTTCATCTGCCCTTCCTTGGGGTGCACGGCAACCACATCCTGGGAAAAGCCCTCCACTGTAATGGCTGTGGCGGTTCCCGATTCTGTAATGGCCTGGTTGACGCTTTGGTATACCTGGGCAGTGGTCAGGCCATTCTCCATGGCCTTGTTTTTGTCCACCACAATCCGGAGCTCTGGGGTAGAGTCCTCCAGGTCGCTCTCCACGGTTTCAACACCCTCTACCTCTCCCAGAACCTCTTCCAGCTCTTGGGCGGTTTGGATTAAGGCGTCCATGTCGTCGCCGTTAAGCTTAACCTCCACTCCAGAGCCGCTCATGGCAGACATATAGGCGCTCATATCCATGGCCCCTTGGGCCTCCACAGTGCAGTCCAGATCAGCGCAGGCCTCTTCAATCTCCTTGGCTGCCTCGCTGTCCTTTATGTTCCCGTTCTGGTCCAGCAGCACATAGATGGACACGCCGTCCCCGCCGCCCATCATCATGCCCGCCATATCTCCCCCAGAGCTGCCAGAGGCCATAGCCCCCACCGTGGTTACATAGTCCAGCTCCAAAATCCGCTCCCCAATCTGGTCGGCCATTTCGGTACGGTCCTCAAAGCTGTATTCCTCCTGGTCCTCATTGGGAAGGGTAAAGCTTACTGTAAGCTGATTGCCGCTCATAGAGGGCATAAAGATGAACCCCCTGGAAAGGGCCAAGCTTACGCTTGCCACCAGCAGCACCAGCGCCAGGCCCAGGGAGACCCATTTGTGCCTGAGAGAGAAAGCGGCCACCTTTCCATAGCCCCCTAGCACCCGGTCAAAGATTCTATGCTCTTTCGGCGCGGCATTTTTCAGCACCGAGGAGGTCATGGCGGGCACCAGGGTAACAGCCACAAACAGGCTGGCTAGCAGGGAGTAGCCAATAGTTAAGGCCATATCTGTAAACAGCTGGCGAGTCACCCCTTCTACAAAGACAATGGGCAGGAACACGCACACTGTAGTAAAGGTAGAGGCAATAATCGCGCCTGTAACCTGTATTGCCCCCTGAACCGAGGCCTTGGCAGAGGACAGGCCTTCATTGCGCAGGCGGTAAATATTTTCAATAACCACCACCGAGTTATCCACCAGCATGCCAACGCCCACCGCCAGGCCAGAGAGGGAGATTACGTTTAGGGTAACTCCAGAGAAATACATCAGCACAATGGCTACCAGCAGAGAAATGGGGATGGAGAAGGCGATAACCACGGTAGGCCGCAGATCCTTGAGAAACAGCAGCAGAATCAGCACTGCCAGGGCCGCGCCCAATACCAGGTTTTGGAGCACTGTATCTACCACAATATATATGTAGTCCCCCTGGTCGGAAAGGGTGGTAAAGGAAAGCCCCTCGTATTCTTGAGAGAGCTTTTGGAAACGGGCTAAAATGTTTTTGGAGACTTGGGCAGTGGAATAGGTCGACTGCTTGGTAAAGGAGAGGATCAGGCCGTCTTGGCCATTGATTTTGGCATACAGCTCTCCGTCGTTGCTTTCGGTTTTTACATCCGCCACATCCCGAAGGTATATTTTGCCAATGCCCTCCTCCCCGGTGTCGAAGAGCAAAAGGCCCTTTAAGTCGTTGGCGCTTTCCAGCTTATCCCCAACCCGAACCATGCACCTAACCCCGTCCTGGTCGATATAACCGGCAGGCATAGAGAAATTTTGGGCGGAGAGAATGCCGGAGACCATATCCATGGTAATTTCCAGCTGGGCGTTCTCATAGGCTGTTTTCTTCTGGGCGTCAAAATCCTCTTGGGCAGCGCCCAGCTGCTCTTTAGCAGATTCCAGCTGGGCCTGGGCAGAAGAAATGGCGGACTGGCCCGCCATAATTTGAGAGAGGCCGGCGCTAATCTGCATCATACCGCTGGTCTGCTGGCGAGAGAGCTCCTGCAGGGCCTGGTCCACAGTGACCCCGCCGGATTCCAACTGCTTTTTGGTGGTTTCCAGCTGGGCCCGGCCGGCCTGGAGCTGGGCAAGGCCCTTTTCCGCCTCGGCCAAGGCTCCGTCAATGTTGTCTGGGTCTACGCCCCCAGCCTGGGCCATGGTTCTGGCCTCCTCTAGGGCTGTGGCCACAGTGGCCCTGCCGGCGTTCATCTCCTCCAGCTTGCCAGAGGCCTGGGCGGCTGTTGTGCCAAAAGCCCCAAAGCCTGCCTCAGAGGCGGTAATTTGGGCGGCAACCTGCTCCAGCTGGAGCTGTACGGCCGCAGCCTCCTCGCTGCCCTCTTCCAAGCCCGCCAGCTGTTCCTGAAGCAGAGCCTGCTGCTGGGTTAGGGCAGCGTGGCCGGCAATCAGCTCCTGAAGTCCCGCAATCCCCTGGTCAATGGCAGCCAACTGCTCTTTAAGCTGGCCAAGAGAGGCCTTTAGGGTGGTAAGCTGTTCCTTCGAGGCCTTCAGCTTGGTTTCAGATTCGCCCATCGTGGTGAGCTGGGCGGCAATTTGAGCCTTTGTAGACTCAATCTCCACCTTTTTAGAGATCAGCTGGCCCTGGGCCTGGCCGGTTTGCTGCGCCAAAGCGCTTTGGCCCTGTTCCAGCTGCTGGCGCTGGCCAGCCAGGGTACCGGCCTGCTCCTCCGCCTCTCGAATGCCCTCCTCAATCTCTTGGCTATTGTCATCCAATTCCTTTTGGGCGTCCCCAAATTTCTGGTCCAGCTTGGCCTTCATCCTGGCATTCACGCTGTCAATTTTGTCCTGGCGCAGGTGTACCGCAATGCTCTCTTCCACATTGCCGCTTACAGAGATGCTTGCCACGCCCTCAATGCCTTCCAGCCGGAGCATAAGCTCAGTGTCCAGAAGATTGGTAAGCTCTACATGGTCCATGTCCTCCATCTCTACAGCCGCCACGGTTACCGGAAGCATGCTGGGGTTGATCTTCATAATGTATGGGGTGCCCACCATATCGTCCCAGCTGCCGGAAACAGCGTTTAAGCGCTCCCGGATATCGGCGGTAAGGGTATCCATATTGGCGTCGTCTGTAAGCTGGAGCATTACCTGGGAGGAGTTCTCCCGAGAGACAGAGGTTACCTGCTCCACATGGTCCAAAGCGGCCATGGCCTGCTCAATGGGCCTGGTTACCTGCTCCTCCACCTCCTCGGGGGTGGCCCCTGGGTAGGCGGTGACAATCACGGCGTAGGGCAGGTTGATGTTGGGCAGCAGGTCAGGGGTCATACGGGAAAAGGCCACCACCCCCAAGACAATGGCAATGACAACGCCCACCAGAACGGTCATGGGCTTTCGCACGCTGAATCGAGAGAACATTGTCGGTTATACCCTCTTTCTATTAAAAACTGGATTCATGAAATTCACAGCGGCCGGGTTTTAAACCCAGCGCATACCCGCTTTGAAACCAACGGCCCCACCACTGGTGAGGCCATAGGCTGATGTAAGAGACAAACCGCTCTCAATCAACCGCCCTAACTGCCGAAAGCAGGGGTTTTTAAAAAGCGAAATACCTATATAGTATAGTCCGGCGGCAAATTGAAATCATCAATTTTTTGTGAATATTCGAAAAAAGCAAAAGGCGGCGCGCCTTCCAGCACGCCGCCCTCTCAGGTCCGTTTCCCATCACTTGTTTTCCGCCATTACTCCGCCACAAAGTACTTTGTTACACTGGAGCCATCCTCTGGCCCTGGCCAGGGCTGAGAAAGGTCGATCCCCACGTTCATCAGCAGCGCCCCGGAATACCGGTCCCCTGTCTCTTGGTCCACATAGAATTTTTCCGGATCCAAGCCTGCCAGCCGCCGATACTGGAAATAGTTCTCTGGCTTGCGCATAACCACCCGGGTGAACAGCACCTGGTTTTTATCCGGGCTTACAAAAGCCCAATCACAGAAAAAGGGATGAACCGCCGGGTCTGTCAGCCGGTACAGGTCGCCGTAATGGGTAAGGTCGTAGTACTTATGGTACTCCTGTACCTGGGCCCTTGCCGCCTCCTTTTCCTCCTGGGTAAGCTTTCGGGGGTCCAGCTCAAAGCCGTGGCTGCCCATAAGGGCTACCGCCCCTTTGGTTTGAAACCCCGCCCGGCTGCTGGCAGAAACATGGGCCCCCATAGAAGAGGCCGGGTAGCACAGAGAGGCGCCAAACTGGATGGTCAGCCGCTCAATGGGGTCGGTACAGTCGCTGGTCCAAATCTGGGGCGAATAGTACAGCATTCCGGCATCAAACCTAGCCCCGCCGCTAGAGCAGTTTTCCAGCAGGATATGGGGAAAGGCCTGGGTGACCCGGCCCATCAGGTCGTAAACGCCCAGCACATAGCGGTGGAAAAACTCCCCCTGGCGCTCTGGGGGCAGCTGCAGGTTCCCCGCCTCGCTGATGTTGCGGTTACAGTCCCATTTAATATACTCAATGTTGTGGCTGCCCACCACATCTGCCATTTGCTGGAAGATATTGTCCCGCACCTCTTCGCGGGTCATATCCAGCACGCACTGGTTCCGGCTTAGGGAGTTCACCCTTCCCTTGGCCTGAATAATCCAATCTGGGTGGGCCCGGTACAGGTCGCTGTCTGGGTTCACCATTTCTGGCTCATACCAAATACCGAACTTCAGCCCAGCGGCGTTTACCCGGTGGATAAGGCTTTGCAGGCCTCCCTTCAGCTTGTCCTCGTTTACCCGCCAATCGCCCAGGCCATGGGAATCATCGTTCCGGGCGCCAAACCAGCCGTCGTCCATCACAAGCATTTCCACACCCAGCTTTTTGGCCTCTTGGGCAAATTCCACCAGCAGCTGGTCGTCAAAGTCAAAAACAGCGGCTTCCCAGTCGTTAATGAGAATGGGGCGCTTCTGTTTTGCCCACCGGCTGGTCATCAGGTGGTCCATGTACAGCCGGTGGAAGTCCCGGCTCATAGCCCCTAGGCCGTTTTCAGAGAAGACCATAACCGCCTCGGGCGTGGTAAAGCTCTGGCCAGGCTCCAGCCGCCAGCAGAAAGAGGCGGGGTTAATGCCCGCCAGCAGCCGGGGGCAGCCCAAGGTGTCCACCTCGATCTCCATGGAGAAATTGCCGCTGTACACCAAGTTTACCCCGATTGCCTGGCCGTTCTCCTCCCCTGTTCCCTCCCGGGCCAAAGCCACAAAGGGGTTATGGTTGGGGCCTGTCATGCCCCGCTTAGACTGGATGGCCTGAATGCCGTGCTGCAGGGGATGGCGGACCACCGTGTTTTCCTTTGCCCAGCGGCCGTACATATGGACCATGTCATAGTCCATAGTGGGCAGCTCCAGGCACAGGCTATAGGCCCGCTCCAGGCTTACCGGGGCGCTGCCGGCGTTCTCTAGGCGAACGCTGCGGGCCATGGCCCCGTAATTCTCGAACACTGTATAGAGCAAAAAGGCCTTTACGCCTGTTACCGCATCCACAGTCTCCACTTCCAGGGTTTGGGCCTCCCCCTCGCCGGCAAAGGTAGCGGGCATGGTAACGCCCTCCATGGCCAGGCCCGGTTTTCCAGAAAAAACGCGGTGCCCTACATAGCGCAGGTCCGTAACCGTGTCTCCGGCCTGGCCCCGAACCTCTAGGGCAGAAATGCGAAAATCCCCATTGCTTGTGCCAGAGTATTCCTGGGGGATGCTGTCCAGGGAAAAGCGGCGGTCCTCCATGCCCCGGGGCCGGGGAGAGAGGGAGTCGTACCAGCCCCGGTACATAAGGTGCTTAAGCTGGGTGTCAGGAATTTTGGGGCCATAATACAGGTGGACCAGGTAGTTTTGCTCGTGAACCATAAAGGCATAGGTAGAGGTTTTGGTATCCAGCTTAAAAAGCTGGTTTTCGGGTTGAAAGAGGATGGGCATAGTAAGGCTCCTTTCTGGAGATGGGAAGATTTTTAGGATGTTTTGTCTATTATAAACAGGTTTGGCAAAAAAGGCAAGAGGGGTTCCAAAAAGGGAGTGCCCGAACGGAGGATATTATGGCAAAACGACCCTTTGCGGGGGGAGTCAAAAACCAGGCGCTTATAGGGAAACATGAAAAATTGGTTAGGGTTCGGGACGGTCGGGATTGCGTCTCGAGTTTTTTTATTATAATTAGGAGTCTCGCCCGCCGGCTCGGTCGGCGCCGCGCGCCTTCGGCAGGGGCAAGACCTTGGGGCTCTGGCCCAAACCCGGCGGCCTTGAGAAAGGCAAGACTTCGCTTCGCTTTTTCTTCTATATTCTGGTTTTTATCTCCCTGTTCAGACATCCCCTGGCGAAAATCCTCTTGACAAGCCTTCCCCCAGGTGATAATATGGAAACACCGTCTCATCTTACCGAATCGAAAAGACAACCAGCTTGCCCGGTTTCCGCGTACGTTGCACGGCTTTCCGCGCTGCACAGCTGCTGGGCCCGCTCCCCTTCTCCGTGTCTTGGGGCGCGCGGCCCGTAGCTTGCTGCGCTTTTTTTATGCCATCGGGCAGGCCCGCTTATGCACTTTGTTATGAGGTATCTGTATGAAGAAAAAGAATCAGGAAAAACAAAAAAAGTCCAGCATTCTCCGGTTCTACCCCTTTACCAAAGGGCTTAGGGGTAAGTTCCTGCTGGCCATGGCCACGCTTATTCTCTCCTCTTTGGCCAGCTACATGACCCCCCAGGTAATCCGGGTTACTGTGGACTCTGTGGTAAACCAAGAGCCCTTTGCCCTGCCCGCCGGCCTGGTGGCTTGGCTAGAGTCTATGGGAGGCCGGGAGATGCTGCGGGGGCATATTTATATCTGCGCCTTGGCGGCCCTGGCTTTTGCGGCAATTGCCGGCGGGGCAAACTACCTCTCCCGCATGGGCCTGGCAAAGGCCTGCGAGGGCACGGTAGAGCGCCTGCGCAACCAGCTTTTCAGGCATATCCAGCACCTTCCCTATGCCTGGCACAACTCCCACCAAACCGGGGATATTATCCAGCGCTGCACCCAAGATGTGGAGCTAATCCGGGTATTTGTAAACGACCAGCTCACCACTGTGGTGCGCACGGTGCTCTCTATTTTAATCTCCCTGGGGCTCATGTTCATGATGAATGTTCAGCTCTCCCTGATTGTGCTGGCCTTTATCCCGGTGGTCATCGGCTATTCCATGATCTTCTTTGTCCTGGTGGGCAAAAAGTTCGAGCAGGCCGACCGCACCGATGGCGAGCTTACCGCTTTGGTGCAGGAAAACCTTACCGGCGTCCGGGTGGTCCGGGCCTTTGGCCGGGAGCGCTTTGAGATTGACCGCTTTTGCAAAAAAAACCAGGAATTTGCGGACCTTTGGTCCCACCTGGGGGTAATACTGGGCGTGGACTGGGGCATTGGCGAGCTGTTCGCCGGCCTGCAGGCCCTGGTAATTATGGTGGTAGGCGTGTTCTTTGTGGAAAAAGGGGCTATTACGGAAGGGGAATTTTTGGCCTTTACCGCCTACAACTCTATGCTGGCTTGGCCAGTGGCCCAGCTGGGCCGGGTGCTTAGCGAGCTAAGCAAAACCTCTATTTCCGCCACCCGAATTTTTGAGATACTGGACGCCCCCGAAGAGCAGGACTGCCTAAGCCCCAAGACCCCCCCAATGGACCGGGACATTGTATTCGACCATGTAAGCTTTGGCTATGGGGAATCTGGAGAGGTGCTGGAGGACGTAAGCTTTACCATACCGGCCGGAAGCACCTTTGGCATTCTGGGGGCCACAGGCAGCGGCAAGTCTACGCTGATGTACCTATTGGACCGGCTGTACGAGCTGCCTGAGGGCAGCGGCAAAATTACCATTGGCGGGGTAGATATACGAGAAATGAGCCTGGAGCACCTGCGCCGGGGCATTGGCATGGTACTCCAAGAGCCCTTCCTGTTCTCCAAAACCTTTCGGGAGAGTATAGCAGACGGCGCCAGCCGCCAAGACCTGGACACCGTGCGCCGGTACGCCCGAATGGCTGTAATTGATGACGCCATAGAGGGCTTTGCCCAAGGCTACGAGACCCCCATTGGCGAACGGGGGGTAACCATCTCCGGCGGACAAAAGCAGCGGGTGGCCATTGCCCGTATGCTGATGCAGGATACGCCAGTTAAGGTGTTTGACGACTCCCTCTCCGCGGTGGATATGGAGACCGACGCCAAAATACGCAAATCTATCCAAGAGAATGTGCACGGCACCACCATTCTGATTGCCCACCGCATTACCACCCTGATGAACGCTGACCAAATTTTAGTGCTGGACCGAGGCCGGGCAGTACAGCTGGGCACCCACCAGGAGCTGGTGGCCCAGGATGGAATCTATAAAAGGATATTTGAAATGCAGAAGTCGTAAGGGGAAGCCCCCTTTTCCCCATGTAGAAATAAGGAGATCCATATGACAAACGAAAACCCTACAAAAGAACAAAAAAAGAATGGCAATCTTTTCCGGGTTTGGGCCAAGATGCTGCCCTATATCAGCCCATACCGGAAGTGGGTGGCTGCCTTATTGGCTGCCATGCTTTTAGATGCCTGCATTACAGTGGCCTATACCCTAATTGCCGGCTATGTGGTAGACCACTTTATTACCCCCCGCACCCATCAGGGGATTACCTCTTTTGCCCTGCTCTATTCCGGCATGGTAGTGGTAAAAACCCTGTGCCAAATGGTGCTGGGCAGAACCGCCATAAAAATGGAAATGTACATTGGCAGGGATATGAAACGAGACCTGTTTGTTCACCTGCAAACCCTAAGCTTTTCTTACTATAACCAAACCCCAGTGGGCACCATTGTGGCCCGGGCCTTAAACGACCCCTCGCGAATTGCCGAAGGGATCCCCTGGATTATTGTGGACGCTGTGTACTGCACTGTGTACGTGCTTAGCTGCCTGGGGGTTATGCTGGCGCTTAACTGGCGGCTGGGCCTTCTGGTGCTGGCTGTGGTGCCCTTTATCGCCCTTTTCACCGTATATTTTGAAAAGCGCATTCTAAAGGTAAACCGCAAAACCCGTAAGATCAACGCAGAGGTAACCCGCCACTATAACGAGGGCATTTCCGGGGCAAAAACCTCGAAAACCATGGTAATTGAGGAGAAAAACACCCAGGCCTTTCAGGAAGTCAGCGGCAGTATGCGCCGCACCAGCATCCAGGCTGTTTTGCTAGACGCTGTGTATATTCCCATTATCAGCTTTCTTACCGCCCTGGCTGTGTCCTTTGTCATTACCGGGGGCGGAGGCATGGCGGTGGCGGGGGCCATCACCATTGGCGAGCTCAGCATTTTTGTAAACTTTGCCCTGCGCCTGGCCGACCCGGTTCAGGGCCTGGCATACCAGGCCACCCGCTTTGTTTCCATGCAGGCCAATATTGAGCGGGTTACCGAGCTGCTGGAGCTAAAGCCCCAAATTACAGACAGCCCCCAGGTGGTAGAAAAATACGGCACCTCCCTGGAGCCCAAGCGGAAAAACTGGGAGCCCCTTCAGGGGCGGATTACCTTTGAGGATGTAACCTTCCAATACCCAGACGGCACAGAAAACGTGCTGGAGCACTTCAGCCTGGAGGTCCCCGCCGGCTCCACGGTGGCCATTGTGGGCGAAACCGGAGCGGGAAAGTCCACCCTGGTTAACCTGGCCTGCCGGTTCTTTGAGCCCACAGGGGGCCGAATCCTTATTGACGGTGAGGACTACCGGACACGGAGCATGCTCTGGCTGCACAGCAACATTGGCTATGTGCTGCAAACCCCCCACCTGTTTTCCGGCTCGGTAAAAGAGAACATCCGCTACGGCCGGCTGGACGCCACCGACCAGGAAATTGAAGCGGCCGCCAAGCTGGTAAACGCCCACGAATTTATTATGCGCATGGAAAAGGGCTACGACAGCGATGTAGGCGAGGGCGGCGGCCAGCTCTCTACCGGAGAAAAACAGCTGATATCCTTTGCCCGGGCCGTGCTGGCGGATCCTAGAATTTTTGTGCTGGACGAGGCCACAGCCTCTATCGATACCAAAACAGAGGCCCTCATTCAGGAGGCCATTTCCACCCTGCTCACTGGGCGAACCTCCTTCCTCATTGCCCACCGGCTTTCCACCATCCGCAAGGCCGACATGATTCTTGTGGTGCGGGACGGAAAGATTATAGAGCGCGGCACCCACCAGGAGCTGATGGAGCTGGATGGGTACTATGCAGGGCTGTATAAAAAGCAGTTTGAGGCTGAGGCCACAGAGGCGGCGTTTCAGTAAGCCCCTGCTTTGCGTCATGTAAAACCACCGAAAATAGTACCATATAGAACTTGACACAACAGGTTCTATATGGTACTATAATTTCAAAGGAGGGAATCACAATCGAAACCAGAACCGGGTTTCTCATTTCGCAAATCAAGCAGGTCCAGGGCCGGGTATTCCAGCGGCTGCTGGCAGAGTGCGGAGTGGAAGAATTTAACGGCCCCCAGGGAAACCTGCTCTACCTGCTTTGGCAGGCGGACAGCGTGCCCATTGCGGACCTAGTAAAACGCTCTGGGCTGGCAAAAAACACCTTAACCGCCATGCTGGCCCGGATGGAAACGGCCGGGCTGGTTACCCGCACCCCAGGCTCTGGAGACCGGCGGCAGGTGATTATCCACCTTACGCCAAAGGCCAGAGGGCTGGAGGGAAAATACCACCAAGTCTCTCAGCAGATGAACTGCTTGTTCTACCAGGGGATGAGCCAGGAGGACGCCCAAACGCTGGACGGGCTGTTGGACCGGGTTCTGGCCAACCTGGAGGCCCAGGAAAAGAAAATAAAATTGAAAAAACGAGAGGATGGATGAGCATGGCAAAGGTAAAGGGCGAGCTGGGCAACAATTTTTGTCCCCAGAGCTTATACTTATACGGAAACTATGAGGAGGACGGCACCCCCCATTTTGGGCTGTTCAGCTGGTTTGGCTGGTGCTGGCTGGGAGAAGGGGCCGGCGCCTTGGGGGTAATGGCTTGCATTGGCGAGGAGAAAACCACAAAGGATTTGATCCGGAAAACAGGCATGTTCTCTGCCAACCTGGTAAACGAGGCCCTGCTCCCTCTGGCCGATTACTATGGGACCACGCCAGGCCGGGAGACCCCGGAAAAAATGCAGCGGCTGCCCGCTGTGGAACAGGGACAGGCCCTGAACGTGCCCACCATTGCTCAAAGTCCTGTAAGCCTGGAGCTGAAGGTGGTAAAAGAGGAAACCCTGAGCAGTTGCCGGCTGGAAGACGGAGGGGCCGAATCCTCCAGCACGCTTTTTTTGTGCCAGGTAGTAAATGTAACCATTGATGAGCGGCTGCAGGACGCCAACACGCCCTTTATCCAGCGCCTGCGCCTAGCCGCCCCGGTAATTTCCCCTGGAGAGGAGCACTACGCGTCTGTAGACGGGCAGGACCTGGGGACCTGGGGAGAACCTAGAAAGAAACTTGACATTCCCCAAGGGATATGATAAGATGATTTTATGAAAGGAGGCGAGCAGAATGCGTTTTGCCTATTTTTGTGAAAAACAGAGGAACAGCTGCTCGCCGCCCCGGTGCTTAGGGCCCGTTACTAGGCTTTTTGCCTGGCGCCCTGTGCCGGTTTTACCGGTATGCTGAAAGCCAGCCCCTGTTTTTCAGGGACTGGCTTTTTTGTTGTGCCGGAATATGAAAAAGGAGTGATGTCTGATGCGCGGAACTGCCCGTACCCAGAAAACAGGAACCTGTACCCCTAAGGAGCTGCACCTATGGTTTCGGTACCGGTTCTAAATCGTAATCAGGAGGAAATATATGACAGATATCATAAGCTATGGTTTTCCAAAGGAGCTGCTTCCCCCAGAGGATAGCCTGGCCCGGCCTGCCAGGGTTTCGGCTGTGCACAAAGAGCGTTTCCAGCTGGTCACCCCAGACGGGGAGCAGTACGCCAGGCTGAAAACCAAAGAGTACTACTACCAAGAGGACCAGCCCTTTCCCACTGCCGGCGATTACGTGCTTGCCCTGCCCGCTGCCGGCGACTGGCAGATTATCCGCACCTTGCCCAGAAAAAGCTTTTTCTCCCGGATGGACTCTTTCCGGGGCACAGAGCAGGCTGTGGCAGCCAATATGGACCTAGTGTTCGTCACCCAGTCCCTGAATGAAAACTTTAATGTAAAGCGCCTGGAGCGATACCTGACCCTAGCCTGGAACAGTAAGGCAGAACCCATTGTGCTGCTTACCAAATGCGACCTACCAGGAGATCACCAGGCAATGTGCCAGGCCGCGGAGCAAACAGCGGGCAAAGCCCGGGTTATGGCGGTAAGCGCCCAAACAGGCCAGGGTTTCCATCAGCTGGAGGCCTGCCTGGCCCCAGGGAAAACCGCGGCCTTTCTGGGTTCCTCTGGGGTGGGAAAGTCCACTGTAATCAACCGCCTGGCAGGCCAGGTGGTAATGGATACCGGGGCCGTGCGCCAGGAAGACAGCCGGGGCCGGCATACCACCACCCACCGGCAGCTGATCCTGCTGCCTGGGGGCAGCCTGGTAATTGATACCCCTGGAATGCGGGAGCTGGGCATGTGGGACGCAGCCCAGGGCCTGGCGGAAACCTTCCCGGATGTGGAGGCTTTTCTGGGCCAATGCAGGTTTAATGACTGCCGGCACCAGGGGGAGCCAGGATGCGCTGTGGCAGAAGCCATTGCCACAGGCGCCCTTTCTCAGGAACGATGGGAAAGCTACCAGCAGCTGGCGGTAGAGGCCGGAAGAAAAGGCAGAAAGCACAAATCCAAAAGGGGCAAGCCCGGCAGAAAGCAGGGCTAAAAAAGGTAAACTCTCTAAATACACAGGATGCTGGAACGCGGGCTATGCGTCCCAGCATCTGCTTTTATGCCCTTTTTCCGCCAAAGCTGCTGAATAAATAGTTGAATTTGCAACTAAGATGGTGTATAATGAACCCAGTTTTCGCCAATTTCTCCACACATGGGGGACCGCTTATGAGAATGATCTTTCAGTACCTAAAGCCCTTTGTGCCCAGAATGAGCCTGGGCCTTACCATTAAATTTATTGGCTCTGTTATGGATCTGCTGCTGCCCTGGATCCTCTCTTACATGATCGACGAAGTGGCCCCCACCCGGGACATGGGGCGAATCGTCCTGTGGGGCGGGGCAATGGTCTGCGCCGCTCTTATGGCCTGGGGCACCAATATCTTGGCCAACCGCATGGCAGCCTGGGTAGCCCAGCATACCACCCAAGCCATCCGCCACGATCTTTTTGAAAAAATTTCCCACCTCTCCTGCGGCCAGGTAGATGGCTACTCCATCCCTTCCCTAGAGGCTAGGCTTACCACCGATACCTATAATGTTCACCAAATGCTGGGCATGATGCAGCGCATTGGCATAAGGGCACCCATTCTGCTGGTAGGGGGCATTCTCATCACCCTTACCCTAGATCCGGTGCTCACCCTTGTGCTGGTATGCACTTTGCCCCTTATTGGCGTTTTGGTATACAGTGTTTCCCGAAAAGGGGTGCCCATGTACGCCCAGCTGCAGCGAAGCGTGGATACCATGGTCCGTACTGTGCGGGAAACCATATCGGGCATTCGGGTGATTAAGGCCCTTTCCAAGGTAGATTACGAAAAAGAGCGCTTTGCAGGGGTAAACGCCCAGGTGGTGGAAAACGAGACCCGGGCAGGCATGACCATGGCCATTACAAACCCTTTCATGAACCTGTTTTTAAACCTGGGTCTAACCGCGGTCATTATTGTGGGGGCATACCGGGTAAATGCCGGGCTAACCCAGCCTGGAAAAATAATTGCCTTTCTCAGCTATTTTACCATTATTCTCAACGCCATGATGGCCATGACCCGGATTTTTGTCTCTTTCTCCCGCAGCTCCGCCTCTGGGGAGCGGATTGCCCAGGTGCTCTCCACCCCAGAAGACCTGGCTGTCCAGCCCAGCGGCCAGGGGGAGGAGCCCGACGGCTGCCATGTGGTCTTTGACCAGGTGACATTCTCTTACGGAAAAAAGGACCCCAGTGTAGAGA
>CAJUSM010000009.1 GCA_910588935.1 uncultured Oscillospiraceae bacterium | reverse complement strand
CAAAACTACATTTTTTCCTCGGCGTTTTCTTTCATTTTATCATCGGCGCTGACAGATGCAGCATCAGAAATTATCCGTTGGAGGTATTGCTATGATTTGCGTAGGAATTGATGTGGCCAAGGACAAGCATGACTGTTTCATCCTCAACTTAGAAGGCGCTGTTCTGGCGGATGTGTTCACCATCGCCAATAACCTAGAGGGCTTCAACACTCTGCTGGACAAACTCCGGGCCTGCTCCACGCCTCAAGACAGCATAAAAGTAGGGCTTGAGGCGACCGGGCATTACAGCTACAACATCCTTGGGTTTCTTCTTGACAGAGGGCTTCCCACCTATGTCCTGAACCCTCTGCGCACCAACTTGTACCGGAAAAGTCTCAGCCTCAGAAAGACAAAGACGGACCGGGTGGACGCGCGAACGATCGCGGCTATGCTTATGAGTTGTTGTACAACTCAATCCGATGCGGGCCTCAAGCCCTACACAGATACAGCATACCACAACGAGGAGCTAAAGTCACTCACCAGATATCGTTTTGACAAGGTAAAAGAGCGGGCCAAATTGAAAACTTCCGTTTCCAGACTGGTGTGCATCCTCTTCCCAGAACTGGAGCAGCTGGTGCCATCACTTCACATGGCGTCTATTTATGCGCTGCTGTCTGAGTTTCCAGAAGCCCGGCAAATCGCTGATGCACATTTGACGAGGCTGAAAACCCTGCTGGCCGATGCCTCTCGTGGCCGCTACCGGCGGGATACGGCAGTGGATATCCGGGACGCCGCCAGAAGCTCCATTGGCTCCAGAATGCCCGCCAAGTCCCTGGAATTGCAGCATACCATTCGGCTGATCCGAGAGCTGGACGCCGAGATTGAGGAAATTGAAACCGCAATCCAGGCCATCATGGAGGAATTGCATTCTCCAATTACCACCATTCCGGGGATTGGATACCGCATGGGGGCCATGATCCTGGCCGAGCTTGGCGACTTCTCCCGGTTTGATTCCCCCGACAAGCTGCTGGCTTACGCTGGGATGTCCCCCTCTACTTACCAATCCGGGCAGCTCAAAAACTGCTATCCCCACATGGAGAAACGAGGCTCCCGTTATCTTCGCTACGCCCTCTATAACGCCACTAAATACGTCTGCCTCTGGGACCCCGCCTTTGCCGCATACCTGGCCAAGAAACGAGCCGAGGGTAAGCATTACAACGTTGCCCTATCCCACGCCGCCAAGAAGCTCGTGCGGCTCATCTTCGCTCTGGAGAAGTCCAGGCAACCCTACTGCCCGGCAGTTTGAGTTCCTTCGATAGCTTTCCGGGGTCCTCCTGGGCCTCTGCTTTGCTATGCCTTTTTGAACCGTCTAACTTTTTCCGCCTCCCTTCATTTTGGGGGTTGACTTTTAATAGTTAATCTTTATATAAAAGAATGTGTGTAGGCCTTCTTAGTTTCTTTGCTTTCCACAGGGGTTTCCAGAAAATTCGCATCGCATCCCTTCTATCTTTCTTTAGAAATAATGCCATTTTCCTTTTGTACAAATGAATTAGAATATTGTAAAGAAGTACAAAGCTTCTCTGTTCCCCAAAACCTACAAGAGGTACAACATAAGAAGATGATATATTCATCTAATCCTACTCTGTACCTCTTTCAAATATCATGAACTCAATTTGTGGTTTACGGTTGGCTATAGTCTTTTCCAAATAACAAGTATGCAGTTAAATACAAACTTAATGCAAGCAGCGAAAAGTTATATTTGGTTTGTAACAATAAGTAATATCCTACTACTGATAATGGTAGCAAAAAAAGTGATGACAATACCCGACTGACAATCTCTGCTTTATCTTTCCGGAAATGGCTGCGCAAAATATAGTGTAGTGCAAGGCCTCCATCCAGTGGTTCGATTGGCAAGCTATGGGCTACACACATTGCTAGATTGATTCCTACAAAGCTGTTATAACTCCCTACTGCCCATACGAACAGCGCTGTAAGTAAATTTCCACAGGGACCGGCCAGGGAGATTAAGCTTTGTTGCTTGTCATTCAGTTGGCTGTATCCCCCAATCTCCACTCGGCAACCCATTATAGATAACTCTGCCTTTTCTGGCAACACACCAAAAAACTGCATCGCTAACAAGTGTGAACCTTCGTGAAGGAGTGTTGCCAAAAAACAGGAGAAGCCAATGCCAACCCCACTATAAATACAGCAGAAGGCCACTAAAGCAAGAAATGAAAATTTGACGATGCATGTACATTTCCCAATATAAAAGCCTAGCATTAGAGTAACTGCAATGGTCCATTGTCTGGTTGGGTAACTGTAGCTGGTGGCCTACTGGCCTCCGTGCTAGGCTCAGAGGGCGCTTTGAATTCTACACCACGTTCCAGCTGTGGCAGTTCTATTTCCTGGGACATCTCCTTTCTATACCATTGAGAGAATTCTTGATACTTTTTCGAATCACAAAATCGAAAGAAAACCAAAGCTCCTATTACTAGGGCACAGAGCGCCGCCTGCAGCAACGGCACTCCTCCCCACCCGGCTTTTTCCGGTTGCTTATCCCAGGGTTCTGGATAGATCTCTTCGGGCGTCTCCGCGCCCAAGCTATCAATCTCTCTTAATTCATCTTCGTGGATCATCACAGTATGATACAGATTAAACCGCTGCAGCCATCGTTGATAATTCGCTCAATAGTTTCCCGAACCTTCTCTCGGGCGTCATTTGGCATACGATATAGCTTGTTGTGCATGCCTTCGTTTACTAAAGAATGAAGGGACTTCCCAAATATATTGGATTCCCAAATTTTTACCGGATTTTCCTCAAACTCTTTCAGCAAATACAGCACAAGTTCTTCAGATTGCTGTTCAGAACCTACAATTGGCGTAATCTCTGTATTGATTTGCGTGCGTAACATATGGATCGATGGAGCAGTAGCCTTTAGCCTGATACCATATTTCCCATTCTGTTTTAGTATTTGTGGTTCCTCTAGGGTTAGCTCTTCTACATCGGGCATAACTATTCCATATCCTGTCTCCAGAACATCATCATAAGCTTGGCGTAACTTTTGAAATGTTCTTTTAATTTGTGTCATCTCAATCAGGTGAGATAGTAGTTCTGATTCATTCCCAATCTCCAACTCTGTCTTTTCACTAAGAATCTTATAGAATAGCGACTGGTCAAATATCACTTCCGCGCTGGCGCGTCCGCTGCCTAGGTCAATTTTTCGGATGTTTACAGCCTGAACGGCCTCGCAAACTCGTACACTTTCTATCATAGCCTTAACTTCACGCATCCTGCTAATTTTGCAGGAGTCTTGTACAGCCCCAAGAACAGAGGCGTACAGCCAGTGGTCTGCACCGAGAGAAGCCACCCAACCGGGAACGGAAAGTTCTACTTCTCGCACTGGAAACTGATACAGTAAGCTAGCGATAATCTCTTTAATGTCCTGCTCGGTAATATCAATACAATTTACTGGCAATACCGGCACGCTGTATTTTTCTGAAAGCTGAGCAGCTAACATTTTAGATTCCGTTCCACTGGGTTCTACACAGTTAAGCAGCATCACAAATGGCCGGTTCGTTTGGTTTAGCTCATCGATTACCCTTTCCTCGGCCTCTTCATATTCTTCCCTGGGAATGTCACTAATGCTTCCATCTGTAGTGATTACAAGACCAATGGTAGAATGTTCTGTAATCACTTTTTTTGTCCCGATTTCTGCCGCCATATTAAATGGTATGGGTTCATCGAACCAGGGTGTGCGGACCATACGAGGCTGATCTTCCTCTATGTATCCAATCGCGCTAGGTACAATATAACCTACACAATCGATCATTCGGACATTGAACATTGCATCGTTATCAATCTGCACAGATACCGCTTGTTCTGGAATAAACTTAGGCTCTGTGGTCATAATAGTGCGCCCGGCGGCAGACTGAGGTAGTTCATCTATCGCCCGATCTCTTTGGAGTCCGTCTGGAATATTGGGGATTACGACAGTATCCATAAATTTCTTGATAAACGTAGATTTTCCTGTCCGCACTGGCCCGACAACCCCAATATATATTTCCCCACCGGTTCGGTCCTGAATATCTTTGTATACGTTAAAATCTTCCATAGTTATGCTCACTTTCCTTTCATCGTGCCTTCTTACTTATTACAAATGATGATAGGCCTGGATTCAGGTACCGTATCGTCAAATAGGTCGTTTTGGCTTCGGATATCGTTGAGCAGTGCTCGGTGACTTTTGGCTATATCCCAAAGCTGCTCACCCTGAGAAGCGTAATATACCAAAAATCTAGGGCGCAGGTCAAAATCCTTAGCGTTTTCATCCGTTCCAGCAGAAGTCAGGTATTTGATATTGTTCAGGCTCAGCAGCAGTGAAGTTACCGAGGTCTCTACAGAAACCTCTACAGTGTTGCGGTCTGCAATCCGAAATTCCCACAGATCCGTATGCCAACAGGTATCACTTCTCTTGGCCATAGATGTTTCCAATTCTGTAGAAAAGTTATTGTCAAACTGCTTTTCCGTATAGAGAATCCGCCCTTGCCCACTTATGTAGAGAATGCAGACTGTGTATTTTACTCTATAATTTAGCTTGTTTTTTTCACAATTGGTTTGTACACTGTCCTGCTCGCACCATATGTCTAGTACCTTTTGAATTTCATCATCAGAAACAGACAAAGAACATTTCTTTTTCAGCACTTCAGAAAGCATTCCATGTACCTGAGTAAAAGCACTCTGGGCATACTTTAGCTCTAAGGGAGCTTTCACCGAATAGGCATCGTTAATAATCTCTACCTCACAAGGCCTATACAAAAATGCCATGAGGAATACCTTTACAACAACACTAACGCCTGTATACTCTCCTACATCGTCCTCTCTAGGCTGTATACTGCTTTCTCCCGTAATAATCCGTAGGTCACAAGTACAGTCTTCTTGGGCTCCTGCGCACTCAATTGCTTGGCTAAAATCAATCGAAGCTGACATTTTTTCAACATTAGTCCCATCTGCTGCGGATGTATACAAGAAAGACACATCGGCAGAACCATTTATTGTAAGTCTACCTTCCGAAAGCCTGTTTTCAATAACTCGGCAGGAAATATCCCTGCGCAAAATGACTTCAATAGGAGGCTTTCCATTTTTTATAGGCAGCGTATCTTCAATAGTAAATTGGTGGCACACAGCGTTTACTGCCTGATGGGCAGCAAAGGTCTCTCCCCGCTTTTCAATAGACTTATCCTCTAAGCTGCAGGTAATCAATTCTTTTTTCTGTACCACTGCCAGAACATTTAAACATACTGAAGCGTGTAGGTCAACTCTTCTGGCGCTTACAGCCCGGCATGTTATGTGGGCAATGGAAGCCCGAACACAGGCCACGGCTTTCTCTTCCGAGGACTTCAGCTTGATGGAGGCAGAAAATTCTTTTGTGAATTCACAGCAGCGAACGCAATCCCCTTTGCCATCCAAATAAAGCACGCGAATATCACATATCCCGTCGCATGTCAAGGTATCTCCAGCAATCATATAGGATGACACCTCAGGGATAGCCCGACATTTTAAAATCTTTTGAATGTCCGCGCAGTAATCGGGCAGGTTGTATTCCGCATCAATGGGCGTTTCATAACGTCCATCGCATACCGAGTCGAAATATTCATAGGGCGCCGTTTTGATTTGGGCCTGCATAATAGCATCCTCTCCTTTGCCTTTCTTACTCAATATGTATGCAGTTTTAAGGAAAATATGCGGCCAAGTATTTCATGAAAAAAAGAAAAGGTCTCCAGCCAGGAAACATTTCCTGGTGGAAACCTGAATTAAGTATGAAAATTATGCTTCTTCTATCTTTCGTATTCCATAGAATTTCCGGAGAAAAAAGCCCCAAAATCCCTTGCGCTTTTCAAGAATAACCACTTTCATTGCTATACCTCCGCTTCAATGCCGTAATAGCGATACTCCCAGAGCTACCAGAATCACTGCGGATAAAAACAGCGCAAAGCCCATAGGACAGAAACAGGAGACAGTCATGCCTAACCCAAAACAGACGATACACATACTCCGGCAATCGTAATCGCGTAAACAAGTGCATCGAAACTTGTTTTTAGCCATATTTTCCCACCTCCTAGCTGTCTGCTCGCTATCTCAGTATATACAGCCAGGAGAAAAATGTTACTGTACTACAACCACCAAAGCCGAGCCGTTATGTACCCGAACCTCTGCAGCATTGGCTGTAACCAAATTGCTAACCCCCATAGGAAATCCGCCACAAGTAAGCTGGTCGCGATTTAATGGATATTTTAGCCCAGAATAGCTCACCGTACATACTGAACCACTATAGGGAAACACAGATACCGTGGCTCCCTTCATACCAGTCATTTTTAGTTTCTCATCGTGCAGTAAAAAAATTCTTGTGTTCTCATCTGCTAAAATACCGTGTCCCCCATGTTCGCGGATGTATTGTAGCACTTCTAGATTAGCCAAGGTATGATCAAAGCGTCTGCCTCCCAAGCAGCCTAAAAGCAAAAAACTGCGGAAACCTAAGCTAAACCCTTTTAGCACAGCAAACATCGTGTCAGTCACATCTTTATCCACAGGCAGAGTCAGGCACTTTACCGTTCTGGGAGGGGGCTCTGCAGCAGAATCAAAGTCACCTACAATTAAGTCTGGTTGGATTCCGGCGTCCAAGGCAGTTTCATAGCCAGCATCGGCGCAAATGACATAGTAGTGCTTAGGATCAAACTCTTTAAATAGACGCTTGCTATCCAGCGGCGATGCGCCAATAATCATACACGCTTGCTTTTCTGCTCCCATTGCTTAACATCCTTTATCTCTTGATACATTTGTACATAGCTATCAAAACGCGATCGAGAAATTTGGCCATCTCGAACAGCAGCCAACACAGCACAGCCCTTTTCACAAGTATGTGAGCAAGAAGTATACCTGCAGCCCTGGGCCACTACTGCAATTTCTCGAAACCCGTATACTAATTGTTCTTTATCTGTTAGCTGGTATCGCTCCATATCGAAGGTAGAAAAGCCTGGCGTATCCGCTACATAGCTGTTTTCACCGATATTATAAAATTCAACCATTCTTGTAGTGTGCCTACCTCTACCAAGTTTTTGACTGATTTCACCGGTTCTCAACTCAAGCCCCGGAAAAATATGATTGAGCAAAGTGGACTTTCCCACCCCGGAATTACCGATAAAGGCGGAGATCTTGCTATCTGTCAACCTTCGTACTTGCTCCAAACCCGCTCCGGTATTGGCAGAAACCATACAACAATTTATCCCGGCAGAGGTATACACTTCTATTAGCTGGCTGGCATCGCCTAAATCTGCTTTGGTGATTACTACCACCGGTTCTATTCCGTTCAGCTCTGCCGTTGCCACCGCCTTATCAATAAGCAGTGTATTTGCGCTGGGCTCCACTACAGACGCTACCACAAAAAGTTGATCCAAATTTGCCACCGGAGGACGGACCATATAATTTTTTCGCGGCATAATCTCAGTTAAAGCCCCAGAGCCGTCCTCTTCCATAACAAGAAGTACCCGATCTCCCGCACATGGCGAAATCCGGTCTTTTCGAAAGCGTCCCCTAGCCTTGCAGGTAAATATTCCACTGCCGGTCTCAACCGTATAGAAGCCTCCGATACATTTCCGCACAAACCCTATCAATTCCATAGCAGCGTCCATTAATCCCCAGAAGGCTGGATATCACCGCCAGTACCTTCACCGCTGTTATCCTCATCGCCACCGGTGTTCGGATCGCTATTTCCGCCACTCGTGCTAGGCGTAAAATCAAAGGTTTGTGTCACCGTTACCTCTTGGCTATCATAATTGAAAGTAAGATACATGTAGTCCTGGCCATCTAACTGAACAACTACAGTTTCTTTTCCGCTGGTACCAGAGAAAGAGAGCGTGTGAGTGGCTGCATAGGCCGGATTTACAGTACGCTCATCTACAACGGTTCCATTCCGGTAAACTTTTAGAGTTACATCTGCATCTACACCGGCAGGCAGTGAAATATCCTTGCTAAGTGTCTTCGGTGCACCCTTACCGGAACTCACCGTAATGTCCACCACAGAGCCCTCAGAGACCTCGGCTCCTGCCGCGGGATTGGTGCTAACCACAATATCTTTTGCCAAGGTGCTATTGTCATCGTACAGAACATTACCTACCGTTAACTTCGCCTGCTCTAAAGTAGCTTTGGCATCATAAAGCGTCTTACCGTCTAACCCATTCGGGACTTTCACCTTTTTTGTTGCAGGGCCTTTGCTGACTTTTAGGGTAATTGTTGTGCCTACATCTACCATCTGGCCTTGCTGAGGCTCGGTAGAAACCACATGGCCAGTTTCTATTTCGTCGTCTGATACATTTTCCGTTTTGAACTCCAACTTCCATTCTTTCAGCAAGGCAATCGCATCGGCTTGGGTATAATTCGTCACGTCTGGCACTTCAACCTGCTCAACTTTACCGTTAACCAGAAGCTCTACCTCTCTACCTTTCTTGACCATTACGCCAGGGTTAGGAACCTGCTTCATAATCTGACCTGGCTCTAGCTCTGGATCATTCCCTTCCTTGCGCTTAAAGGTAAAATTCTCTGAATATTCTGGAGTAGCAAGAATATCTTCGTAAATCTTTCCTACAAAATCAGGCATTTCTAACTGGTCATCTTCCTTTACGTCTAACAGATTCTCCCAATTATTCAGCAGCCAAACCGCCCCCACTGCCAGAGAAATAATTATCGCCGCTGCGACAATGCCCTTAATAACCATAGCTCCTCGAGCACTGCGCTGGGAACGAACGTACTCCTCTTCATATTCATAGCTGTCATTGTATTTGGGCGTGAAGCGGGTCGAATCATATGTCTCTATATTTCTGGGAGCAGAGTAATTTTGCCTGCCAGTTTGTAGATCATAGTGAAATACCATTCCAGGATTCCGGCGGAAACGATCAATATCATCTAACATTTCGCCTGCAGATTGAAACCGATCTACTGGGTTCTTCTCCATAGCCTTCATCGTAATCTGCTCCAAACCCCGAGGTAAATTGGGATTGAGCTCTCGAGGCATGGCAGGCTTAGCCTGAAGCTGCATAAGAGCCACAGAAACCGCGTTATCTGCCACAAAGGGCAGGCGGCCTGTAATCATCTCATAAAGCATCACGCCTACCGAGTAGATATCTGCCTTATCTGTAATATAGTCTCCTCTGGCCTGTTCTGGCGCAATATAATGCACAGAGCCGATGGCCTTATCTGTCATAGTTTGGGTCTCGCTCTGAGAAAACCGGGCAATGCCGAAGTCTGTCACTTTGATAGAGCCATCCTGAAGAAGCATAACGTTCTGGGGCTTAATATCCCTGTGAATTATCCCCTTCTCATGGGCATGCTCCAAAGCCAGAAGGATTTGGATGGTAAAGTGCAGTGCCTCATCCCAACGAATAGCTCCTTCCTGCTCGATATATTGCTTTAATGTGATACCATCAATATACTCCATAACAATATATTGAAGTCTGTCGCCAAAACTTACATCAAAAACATCCACAATGTTGGGATGAGACAGTAAAGTAATTGCTTTTGCTTCGTTACGGAAACGCCGGAGGAAATCGCTGTTATCAGAAAATTCCTCCTTTAATATTTTTATTGCTACCCAGCGGTCTTCAACACGGTCGTACGCCCGATATACATAGGCCATACCGCCTACGCCCACCAAATTGTGAATTTCATATTTACCGTCTAGGCGCTTGCCAATATACTTATCCATAGCTCTTCTCCCCAGCTTTCTATCAGGTATTATTTACCACAGCAACAGTAATATTATCTGATCCTCCACTTTTCACAGCGTATTCAATCAACTTGTTGGTCAGGATCTTTCCTTGGTCTCCATGGTCACAGATATACTCTTCGAGCAAGTTATCATCAATATAATTAGTTAATCCGTCTGTACAAGCTAAGGCCACGTCACCAGGATGAAAATCCCATAGAGAGTAGTCTACCGCAACAGCATTGTGTACACCTAAAACTCGTGTTATTATGTTTCGGCGAGGATGGGTCCGCGCCTCTTCTTTCGTGATTTGCCCAAAATTAACCAAATCCTGTACATAAGAATGATCCATGGTTAATTGTGTTAACCCATCGCTGTTTTGAAGATACGCCCGGCTGTCTCCTACATGGGCTACATGCAGATGCCCAGACGTTGCTAACATAACTACAGCTGTAGTACCCATCCCTTGCAGTTCAGGCTTTTCTTTTGCAGTCTCATATACAGCGTCATTGGCACGATGAACCGCGTTAATCACCAAATTTTTAATGTTATTCTGGCCCATTTCTTCAGAAAACTTACTTTTCAAAAGCTCTTCAATTCGTTCCACCGCAATTGTGCTGGCAACATTGCCACCATTGGCTCCACCCATACCATCACACACTACTACCCAAGCGCTGCTTGCTGAAAAAGTCCCGCATTTACAGGCATCTTGGTTTGACCGGCGCACAGCTCCAGTATCTGTGGCGAAATCAACTCTCATTTCCTTTCCCTCCTTCATGTTTTCGGCGAAGCTGCCCACAGGAAGCTTCTATATCAGACCCCAATGTTCTGCGCACAGTAGCTGTACAGCCGCCAGACTCTAAAATATCTACAAAGCGTTTTTGTCTTTCTAAACTACTTTTTTTATATCCCGTTCCTGTAACATCATTTACCGGAATCAAATTCACATGAACTGGCATCCCTTTTAGCCTAGTAGTAAGTTCCCGTGCACACCAATCCATATCGTTTATCCCATGAATCATGGCGTATTCGAAGGAGATTCGCCGCCCAGTTTTCTGAGCATAGTACCGACATGCTTTCAGCAACTCCCCTATATTCCAGCGCTGGTTCACTGGCATGGTCTGATTACGAATTATATCATTAGGTGCATGCAGCGATACAGAAAGAGTAAGTTGAAGTTTTTTCTCCGCCAACTCGTAAATCTTGTTCACAATTCCACAGGTAGAAAGAGAGATATGCCTCATCCCGATATTCATGCCTTCAGGATGAGAAACCAGCTCCAAAAATCGCAGCACATTATCAAAATTATCCAGTGGCTCCCCCATACCCATTAACACAACATTGGAAATTTTAATCCCTTGGTTCTTCTGAGCCGATTGAATCTGGCTCAAAATCTCAGAAGAAGTTAAATCCCTAGAATACCCACTTTTGCCTGTGGCGCAAAAGCTACAGTTCATTTTACACCCAACCTGTGTAGAAATGCAAATTGAATAGCCATGATGATAATGCATTAATACGGATTCCACGCACTCTCCATCATTCAGTTGAAACAAATACTTCACCGTACCGTCTCTAGACTCCCGCTTTTCTACAACAACTGCCCAAGCGATTTCGTAATGCTCGTCTAACCAGTAGCGGAGCTCTTTAGAGAGATCCGTCATTTCACTAAAACAGCTAACACCTCTATGAAGCCAGTGAAATATCTGGATTGCACGATATTTAGGCTGGCCGGCTTGCAAGAGTTCTGCCTGAATCTCTGAAAGCGTTAAAGATTTGATGTCTGTTTTATTCACATTCTACCCCTAATCTGTGTTTTTGCGAAAGGCCGCAGCAAAGAAGCCATCAGAGCCTCCCGCAAAGGGCGTCATAGTCAGCATATATTTCGGCTCGTCAATGCTATGATCTAACCCAATCTCTATTGTTGCTGGCTGAAATCCATTATTTTCTCTGAGAAAGCGTTCCGCTACTTCTTGATTCTCTGCAGGATTTAATGTACAGGTTGAATAGACCAATAGGCCGCCAGGCTTAACTTTCATGGCCGCTTGGCAAAGAATTTGATACTGTAGCCTTGGGAGCTCTTTCAAGTCCTTCCATTCCTTATAGCGAATCTCCGGCTTCCTTCGTATAACCCCAAAGCCTGAACAAGGAACGTCGCAGAGCATTTTATCTACAAGGGGCATATCCCCAAACCCCTGTAAAGCGTCATTGACTCTAATGACAATATTGTCTAGGCCAAGCCGCATTGCGCCAGCCCTGATAAGGGACACACGGCTTTCATATAGATCAAAAGCATATACCTTCCCGCTGTTGCCAATTTCCTGGGCAACGGTAAAACTTTTTCCGCCTGGCGCCGCACAGCAATCGCAAATCAGCTCCCCTTTTTTTGGCTCTAAAATCCGGCATATCCATTGAGCAGATAAATCTTGTATATGATACAATCCCTGCTGAAAAGTACTCAGCTCACTAACTCCCCCATAGTTGTGCAATAGCCCAGCTCCTTCTGGTACATCCAGCGGTTCAAACTGAACACCTTCGCCCTTTAATAAAGCAGCTAAGTCTTCCTCATTGGTTTTGTGTAAATTCACTCGAATATACAGTTCAGGTTTTTCGAGCAAACAATCCAATAGCTGTTTTGCAACATTTTTTCCATAACTATTCTGCCAAAGCTGGATTAATACTATCGGCACAGAGTACCTTATACTTAGTGCATTTAACCCGTTTCCCTCTGGCTCCGTTAACGCAGACTTTTTTCTAACTAACCCACGTAAAACGCCGTTGACAAAACCAGCTAAGCGCCCATGGCCTATCGATTTTAACGCATCCACAGTTTCGTTTACTGCCGCTGAGTCTGGAATACGCTCTAAAAAAATAATCTGATAGGCCCCACAGCGCAGTGCCTCCTGTGCAGCCTCATCCAGTTTTCTAGTTGGATTTTTTACACATTGAAAAATATAGTAGTCCAAGGTTAGACGCTTTTCTAACACACCATAAAAAATTGCGGATGCTAATGCAGCATCACGGCGGGTTAAATTGGACAAGCTCAAGGCCTTGTCAAGAATAATGTTAGAATAACCTTGACTTTTCTGCAGTCTTATCAGCGCTTGTAGAGCAACACTTCTTGCGGTTTGTGCAGTTCTCTTCATTCTACTCCCCAAATCACCTTGTAAATGCAATTAGCTTGTTTACTCGAAACAGTCTCCGTCCTTTAATGGATGTCCCAAAAGATAATCATGGCCAGACATGCGCTTTCCATTTTCTGTTTGCAGTTCTGTAATGCAGAGCTGCCCTTTGCCGCAGGCAACAAACAATTCTCCATCTATACAGCTTAGTCCTCCAGGAACGCCACCCCCGTCTTTTATTCTGGAGCCTAAAAGTTTTAGCCGTTTTCCATTGTGCTGAACAATGGCATATGGCCATGGATTAAGCCCTCGAATCTGATCATGAACCCACTGGGCAGGTCTATGCCAATCAATTATAGAATGCTCCTTTTTTAACATAGGAGCATAAGTTGCATCTCTTTCATTTTGGGGAATTCGCTTTAAGCCCCCTCGTTGAAGCTCCTCTAGGGTAGTAACAAGAAGCTCTGCTCCCATTAGTTTCAGGCGATTATAAAGCTCTCCTGAAGTTTCCTCTGGCTCAATTGCAGTGGGCGCATGAAGCAACATATCTCCAGAGTCCATTCCTTCTGCCATAAACATAGTAGTCACACCTGTAACACGTTCCCCATTGATTACCGCCCACTGGATTGGTGCAGCACCGCGGTATCTGGGTAAAAGGGAACCATGCACATTGATACAACCTCGTTTTGGCATATCCAGCACTGCTTTCGGCAGCATTTTTCCATAGGCAACTACAACGATCACGTCTGCATTCATTGCTGCGATTTCGTGTTGAATATCTAAGGCGCGTAATGTGTCCGGCTGAAATATTGGGATACCATATTTCAGGGCAATCTCCTTTACAGGGGAGGGCTGTAATCTATGCCCACGCCCTTTTGGCTTATCTGGCTGTGTAAACACTGCACATACTTGATAGTCACAGGCTATGAGTTTTTGCAAAGATGGTACCGCAAAATCTGGAGTGCCCATGAAAATGATTTTCATATATTTAGCCCTCCCCCTGACTTCTTCTCGCCTCAATCTCTTCTGGGGACAACATCCGAAGTGCAACATCAGTAAAAACCGTGCCGTGAAGATGGTCAATCTCATGGCAGAACGCTCGGGCACATAGTTCTTCCCCTGTTACCTCAAACCATTTACCCTTGCGATTTTGGGCCCTAACCGTCACCTTCATAGGCCTAGTTACAATCCCCCACTCGTTCGGCAAGGAAAGGCAACCTTCTTCTCCAGTCTGTTCCCCCTCGGTGGCAATTATTTCTGGATTAATTAATTCAATTAATCCCTCGCCCACATCAACAATACAAATCTGACGCAAAACGCCTACTTGAGGGGCTGCCAGTCCAGCTCCATTGGCATCATATAGCGTATCCTGCATGTCATCTAAAAGTTGATGCAATCTTCTGTCAAATTTTTCTACAGGGCGGCAATGCTTTTTTAATATGTCATCGCCAAATTTAACGATATTTCGAATTGCCATTTTGATGAACACTTCCTTCTCTATTTGCTGTAAATCCAATAACCTTACTGTTATTCATCATTATGTGATTCGGTTAGGATTGGGGTCTGCATACACAGTAACATGTCGGAAATCGTGTATACCTGCGAAATTGATTAGCAGAGTGCGGACCATTTTCCTAAGTAAAGGCGAATTCTTGCATTTAATAATTAACTTATAGCGGTATTTTCCGTTCATCTTTACAATCGCTGCAGGAGATGGACGAAGTACACGTAAAGGTATGCCAGCATACTCTCTTTTAGCAAGGGTACTAAGTTCAGTTAGAAACCGTTCCGCCGCGCACCGCGTTATTTCGTCTTGACTACCAATAAAGCCAATCACTACAAAATCTACAAATGGCGGGTACAGCAATGCCTTTCGAAAGGCCAATTCCTGGTCTGCAAAGCTAAAGTAGTCCTGCCGCGCAGCCAAATGAAGTACCGGATTCTCAGGCACACAGGTCTGTATAATCGCTTTCCCCAGATATTTTCCTCGGCCTGCCCTGCCAACCACTTGGGTCAGTAAATCAAATGTTCTCTCATTGCTGCGAAAATCATCACTATATAAAGCTTGGTCGGCTGAAAGAACTCCCACTAAGGTAACATTCTCAAAGTTCAACCCCTTCGCAACCATTTGTGTGCCGATCATGACATCATACTCTCCCTGGGCAAAGTAAGCCAAATATTTCTCTAAAGAATACCGGGTAGAAATAGAGTCAGTATCCATACGGAGAATACGAGCTTCTGGTAAAAGCTCCCGCAATTGTTCCTCTGCTTTTTGGGTGCCTAGACCTCGAAAGGTCAGAGTCTCATTTCCACACGAGGGACATTTTTTTATAGTTGGTATTGAATATCCGCAATAATGGCACATTAGCCGATTATTAGCTCTGTGATAGGTCATGGAGATGCTGCAGTTTGGACAGGTCACTACCTCTCGGCAAGTCTGGCAACTAACAAAAGTATGGTATCCTCGACGATTCAAAAGTATAATAGATTGTTTCCCTGCAGCGTAGTTCTCAGTAAGTGCCTCAGCCAACTGAGAACCAACCACCCAATCGCTGCCAGGAAAAAATTCGTTATTCATATCAGCCAAATGCACTGTTGGAATCTTAGCTGTCCCAAAGCGGCCCTGGAGTCTATTGAAAGCGTATCTTCCCTCTTTGGCCATATAGTAACTCTCCAGCGAAGGGGTAGCAGAGGATAACAAACAGAAAGCTCCTGATTTTGAACACCGGTATCGAGCTACCTCTCTGGCATCATAGCGAGGGCTGGATTCTGACTTATAAGTATGCTCCTGCTCCTCGTCGATTACGATAAGTCCAAGGCTCTCTACTGGCGCAAACACAGCAGAACGAGTTCCCACAGCTATTCTTGCCTCTCCTCTGCGCACCCGTTTCCATTCATCCATACGTTCTCCCAAAGAAAGCCCACTATGAAATACTGCTACCAGGTCTCCAAAGATTTGCTGAAAATGTTGAAGAGTTTGAGGCGTTAGGGATATTTCTGGGACCATTACTATGATCCCCTTCCCTTGGTGCAAAACATATTCAATCAGTTTTAAAAAAACCAAGGTTTTTCCGCTACCAGTAATGCCAAATAGCAAAGCACAATTGCTTTTCGTACCAGCACTTTTGTACTCTTCAATTAACTCGTTTAGCACCTGCTGCTGTTGCGTGGATAATACCAGCTTTTCCTGAGAAAAATGACTGGAACCGAGCACCTCCGGACGACGGTAAGTTTCATACTCAAATGCTTCAACTGCGCCATTTTCTATCATCTTCTTAATGACAGATCCCGAAACACCAGTAAAATAACAAAGCTCTTTTTCTGAAACTTCTCCCACATCAGAAAGCACGCGGAACACCTCCTTCTGGCGAGGCGTAAGTTTGCCCGAATAATTGGGAACAGCATGGATCATTTTTGCTGTAGCGTCCTTGACCTTATTCATGGCCAAATTGACTTTTCGAATGATCCCTTTCTCAATTAGCATTTGAAATTCTGGACAGTCTTCCTCAATTCCTAGCAGAGCAGACAACTTCTTAAAAGGCATGGCTCGGCCGACAGCTTTAAAACTAGTTATTATTTGCCAAGACAGGCTATCATAAGCTTCTCGATCAAAATTTTTGAATTCGCTGTCGAGCAAGTAACTATCTTCCAACCGAAGTTGAAGGCCTATCGGAATCATTAGTTTGACTGCCTCAAAAATCGTGCAATAGTAACGTTCCTTCATCCAAAGAGCAAGTTCTAAAGAATCACAAGCCAATACCGGCTCTTTATCCAGAATGGAGACTATCGATTTCAAATTGGCTGTTTCTTCTCCATCCAGAGAAAAGACCATTCCCACACGAGTTTTATTTCCTGATCCAAATGGAACCATTACCCGCATACCGGGCTGAAGTAGTACAGTCATCTCCTCTGGTATTCCATACGTGAATAACTTGTCAAAATGGTAGACCGTGTTTTCTACTGCAATTTGAGCAAAATGTCTCACTGGTCCTCTAAAGACTCTGGCTCAATAATTTGGTAGCGATCTTTGACAAAGTCCTGAACTGCTAAATCCACAGGTTTGTCTGTGAGTCGAACTCCCTCAAAATCTGCCTTCTCGGCTATTTGCCTTGCCCGCTTTGCTACGGCAATAACTAAGGAATACTGGTTCATATGAGGGGTTTTAATGATGTTCTCAGATGGTTTTAGCATAAAATTACATCCTTTCCGCAAAGTCATAATTTCTAGAGTACTTTCGTTTTTCACTGCGCAGGATTGCCTGCATATCAGCTACAGCTTCCTCCAAGCGATCATTAATTACAAGATAATCATAATATTTTGCGTGTTCTAATTCCTGGCGGGCAGTATCCATACGCTTCTGGATTGTTTCTTCGTCCTCTGTCCCTCGCTTTCTTAGCCGTTCCTCCAATACAGCAAAGGAAGGCGGGACAATAAAAACAGAAACACAATCTGGTACTAGCTGCTTAATCTGAGCCCCACCTTGAACGTCGATTTCCAGTACCACATCCTTGCCCTTGGCCCGCCAGCTTTCTACTGGAGCTCTGGGGGTACCGTAGCAGTTCCCTACATATTCTGCATACTCCAGCATTTTACCGTTATCTACCAACTCCTGGAATTCTTCTCTACTCACAAAAAAGTATTGTTTGCCGTTTTCCTCTCCCTGCCTTGGAAACCTAGTTGTAGCAGAGATAGACAAGCAGAGGTTGCTGTTCTGCTTAAACAATTCTCCTAATATCGTGCCCTTACCCCCTGCCGATGGGGCGGAAACCACCAGTAACAATCCTTTATGCATCCTCATCTTCCCCCATACCTATTTCTTCCTTGCCATTTAGGCGGCCTGCTACAGTCTCTGGCATAAGGGCAGACAATATTAAACTGCTACCATCTGTAATGATAACCGCCTTTGTTTTTCGCCCAAAGGTAGCGTCAACCACTGTACCACGCTCCCGGGCCTCTTGAACCATTCGCTTAATAGGAGCAGATTCATTGCTGACTACTGCTACCACCTTCTCGGCCGAGACCATGTTTCCAAACCCTATGTTAACCAGTCTCATAGCTTGCCCTCCTACTTTAAGCCCCTATATATAAAGCCTAACCTCTACAAAAAGAGCTTTCACACTATTCCACATTCTGCACCTGTTCTCGAATTTTCTCGATTTCTGACTTTATATCTACTACAAAATGAGATATTGTTGGATTCTGGGATTTTGAACCAATGGTATTCGCCTCTCGGTTCATCTCCTGCACAAGGAAATCTATCTTCCGGCCAACTGGTTCTTCAGACTCCACCAGCTTTTCCAACTGGGCAAAATGGCTTCGCAATCGAACAGTTTCTTCATCTACTGCGATCTTATCTGCAAAAACTGCTACTTCTGTAAGTACTCGCTGCTCATCAAAACGGCTGTTCCCAAGCAACTCCTGTATTTTACCCAACAGCCGCTCCCGGTACAGCTGAACCGTTTCAGGTGAAAGCGCCTCAACCTTTTTTACCAGTTGCAATACATTGCCAGCTTTTTTCATAATATCAGATTTTAGTCGTTCTCCCTCCACCTGTCGCATCCGAAGCAAAGAATCTACTGCTGGTGCAGCTAGCTGTAATACCGCCTGCCAGACGGCCTCTTCATCTTCAGGCGCCTTGTGTACTGAAAGAATATCCTGATATTTGCTTAGTAATGTAAGGGAAGGACTATCTGCAAGATGGTAATGCTCTTTCAGTTCCTGAAGTGCGCCATAATAGCCAGCAGCTAACGAGTGGTTCACTTCCACATATACACTATTTTCTCCGAGATTCTCAATTTGAAGATAAACATCCACTTTCCCTCTGGCAATGTGTTGCTGCATATAGGATTTTAGTCTGTCCTCAAGAAATAAATACCCCCTTGTTACTCGAGAATTAAATTCGAAGAACTTATGGTTTACTGACTTTACTTCGAATACGATATGCCAGCCATTTACGGTAGCCTCTCCTCGGCCATAGCCGGTCATACTCTTCAGCATCTCCATTCACCCCGTCTGCTTAGAAAGCTTAAAAATGGTAAAATCTCCAACTAAGAGATTTTACCATTTTCCGGGGTTTCATGCAACCAGTTTCACAGATATTTTATATTTTTTTTAAAAACTGTGCCTCTCCATCCCGCCCTGGAACCCAATTTATTCGCTTTTCAACATACTGACGAAGTGTTTGGACTTGCGGCGGCGAAATCGGAGCCGGAAGATTGTCAATAGAGAAAAAGGCTAGTTGCTCCACTTCCGCTTTCTGTTTTTTTCAGCTTGCCATGATAGTTCCTATATATGTATACAATATCGACTACATAAACTTCATCGCCATTCGGATATGTATAGTGCGAATCCTTCTCATAAAAACAGAAAACAATTTCAGTTCATCTACTATAATCTATAGTCTCTTTAAGTTCTACTGCAAATCCGCAAGTACCGCAAAAGCAGTTACATATTTGGATTCGAATCGACATTTCACCATTTCATTTTCTACAATTACACCTGTGTCAAACATTTGTATTGGTTGGGGTCCAACATATTACCGTATATACTTAAATATCGTTTGTCATAGTAGTCCTCATCTAAAAATTGTGCTATATGCTACCTTCCGTTCTTTAAACTTTGAAATCTTGTTTTTCCGTAGCAAAGTTTGCTTACTAAAATGGCCAGCAGAAATCCGCCAATAGCCAAGGGGCAACTGAGCTTCACCTTTCTTCGTATCTCCCCAACAGAGCCGGTCGTCATTTTCTGCTGTTTTCGCCCAAATGATGATATTTAACGATTGTACTCATGGGAGTAAAGGCATGGAGTTCGTCAGAGTCAAATCCGCGTGCTTGTAAAAAGCCGAAAAAATCCGGAAATACTGTTTCAATCTTTCTAGCGCCAAATGTTTCTCCATAGGAGGCAGCTGATCGCATAAGGGTGTCTAAAATAAAAATTTCTTCGCCCTGGGGCTTTCGAGAAAAATCATAGCCATCAGCATAGAACTTCAGAATTCGTAGAATTTCATGCTCCAATTCTAAAGCGACCCAACCTAAAACAGTCTCCCTTTCTTGCATAGCTAACACTCTAGCTTCTCCTGCAACCCGTTGCGTCTGGTCAAGTATGGCTGATTCCTTTTCACGATCAGCCATAGGCAATATCTCAATCATGCAAAACACCTCCCTTTTTCTGAAGCTTGTTTAAAAACTCTGCAAAGCAAGCCGGAAGCGGAGCAGAAAACTCCATGTATTCCCCTGAGCGAGGATGGATAAATCCAATTTGCCCCGCATGGAGGCATTGGCCCTGCAACTGTGTAATAATTTTTTTAGGCCCATATACCGGATCTCCAGCAACAGGGTGGCCTAAGTACAACATATGGACTCGAATCTGATGGGTTCGCCCAGTTTTAAGGCGGAGCCGGAGATAGGTAAAGCCAGGCAGCCTTTCTTCTACAAAATAATGTGTTATTGCCTCCCTCGCCCCAGAAGAGTTTAGCACTGCCATTCTTTTTCGCTCCACTGGGTGGCGGCCAATAGGTGCACACACAACTCCTGTATCGTCTCGAACACTTCCGTACACAATAGCGCGATACTCTCGAGTTAGACTGTGCGCCTGTATTTGTTCGGCCAAACTATGGTGGGCAAAATCATTTTTTGCTACCAGCAGCAGCCCACTGGTGTCTTTATCAATGCGGTGAACAATACCAGGGCGTAAAACTCCGTTGATCCCAGAAAGACTTTCGTGACAGTGTGCAAGCAGTGCATTTACCAAAGTGCCAGAGTAATTACCTGGTGCTGGATGCACCACCATCCCCTTAGGTTTGTTTATCACCAGCAGATCATTGTCCTCATAAACAATATTTAAGGGGATATCCTCTGGGAGCACATTTAAAACCTGTGGTTCTGGAACCGCAACGCTCACTGTCATTCCAGCAGAAAGTTGGGTACTCTTTGTCAATATTTTGCCGTCAACTGCAACCATCCCTTTAGCAATAAGTTTTTGCAATGCGGACCGGCTCATATCCTTCAACTTACTGGCTAAAAATTTATCTAATCGCTGGCCTGAACCCTCTACAAACAAAACTATTTCCTGTGGCACAGCAATCCACTTCCCCTTCAGGCTATAAAAATATAGTGAAAGCAGCTACTCCACCTTTGTAGCTCGCTCTCGCTTCATACACAAAATATAGTGTGCAACTAAACAACAAGCGCCAATAGTTACACAACAATCTGCCACATTAAAAACGTAATCAAAAAACATAACATGAATAAAGTCTACTACATAACCCCGAAAAATTCTGTCTAATAAGTTGCCCAATCCACCCGCCAAAAGCAGAGCAGAAGCTATATAACTAAAAACACTATGATTCTTATAGAGAAAGAGCGCAACAATGATACCTGCTGAAACTACCAAAGTAAGGGCTACTACAAGCCATATCACTTGACCAAAAAGTCCAAAAGCAGCTGCAGGATTTTCTAAATAGCTCCACTCAAGTAACCCAGGAATCACGGGCGCTTTGGTTTCTCCCATTACTTTCAGTGAGTTCACCATAATCAGCTTTGTGAACTGATCAATGACAATTAGAACCACAGCTGCCACTAATGCTATAATCTTTTTTTCAGTACAATTCCCCTTCAAACGGCGACTCCTCCCAACCGTGATAGTTTGTGTTTATCTCTTATGTTTTCGACCGGTAACGTCTACGCCTTCCCCAAATTCTAAGTTTCGATAGTTTTCACTTTTTTCCTTACGTAGAGATTCTGGGATATTATTGTAGGCATTAAGGTCAATTCCCACAGCAGATAGATCATCATCCATATAATCGGAAGGTAACTGAGATGATGGAAGCTGTTCCTGAACATAATTTACCCGGTCATTTAGTGTGGGAGTTAAGTTTTGTCTCTGCCGTCTAATAGGCTGGGGTTGTGTTGGTGTATGCTGGGGTTGTGTTAATATCTCAGAAGACAGAGTTCGCTGTGGCTGCGTTAAAATTTCCTGATTTTGTTGAACCTCCCGCTCAACTGACAATTTTTCCTCCTCAGCCTTCATAGATGGCGCTGTTTCTCGAACTGTCTCGATCTCAAATGTAGGCAACTCTGGCTGTATCTTTTCCGTTTGCGCGTCAGGCTCTGCGCGCCTCCCCCTAGAAATCTGTTCGAGTTCAGATTCAGTATGTTGAACTCTTGCTGGCGGTTCTGAATCTGGGGCTGAATGATTATGCATAGCAACTTCTGGCTGGCTAGCTTTCTCTTGGTTTCCGCTTTTGAAAATTGCTGCTGGCTCCGGGTAGCCTTCTTTCTGGCGAAAGACTGGTATATGGTCTATGCATTCCAAGTGCTTTTTATACATTTCTAATAAAGATGTACGGAATGCGTTTACCTGGCGTTTTACATCCTCTAACTCATTCTTTTTCATATCGACCTGCCGGACGTATTCCCTGGCGGCTTTTGCAGCGTCCTCTTCTGCATTAGCGGTAATACGCCGGGCCTCCTCATCGGCCTCTCTAAGACGATTATCGGCTTTGAGCTTAGAATCCTGCAAGATTCTTTCAGATTGTTCTTGCGCTTCCCGCATCAGTTCCCGGGACATTCTCTGGCTGCTGATAATGGCATCTTTGATTCCTTCCTCTTCTTGCCGGTACTTCTCCACTTTCTGGGCTAAAATAGACAATTTTTTTTGTGAATCCGCATTTTTAGCGGCCAATTCTGCATTTTGGGCTGCCAAGCCTTCTGCTTGCTTAATCGCCGAGTCCCTTTCGCCTAACAATTCCTGAAAAGATGCAGCGACCTTATCGATAAAGCTGTCTACGTCCTCTGGCTTATATCCGGAAAACCTGGCCTTGCCAAAACTAATTTCATTGATTTCCTTAACCGTCAGCACTTGGAAGTACCTCCCCTATTGATATTTCCTACATTTCACCGTTAGGCGTCCTTTGCTTGTCAATGGACCCAACGAATCTATAATAAACTTTCCGTGTCCCCGCACAGAAACAATATCTCCCTCATTTACCCTAGCAGAAAGCTCTAAAACCTCTTGGTGGTTCAACGCCACTACCCCTGATGTAATTAACCTTGAAGCCCTCTCCCGGCTGGTATGGCATAGTAATGCAATAAGGCAGTCTAACCGATCAGAAGCAATTACGCCCCCCATCGCGAAATATTTCCGAATCGCCGGAAACGGTTTCTGCAAGCCCAAAGTCGCTTTTACACCAACACGCCCTATCTTATTTACGTTATTTAGTAAGTATTTCTCCATCTCTTCTCGAACAAAAACTACGCATCTTCCCTCTTCAATCAAAATATCCCCTATCACATCTCTCTTAATTCCAAGTCCCATAAAGGACCCCAAAAAATCTCTATGTCCTAGCTTATCTTCCCTTCGAAAGGTAAAAGTGAGCCCTTTTAGGGGAAATGCCTCAACCGAAGGTTCCAGATAATCAGGAAAAAAGCCGGCAATAACCCGCTCCGCACCATTGTAGCCACCCCAAAAGAGGCAGCTCGCTGGTTCCCGCTTTAATATTTCTTGGCAAAAGGCAGCTTCATTTTCGTCTAAAAATCCAAGAAAATGGGGCCTGCGCTTCGCTATGTTCATACAATCCCGCAATTTAGCAAAAAGTAGCTTGTTTTTACTATCCATACTTAAAAATACAAACCGCTGCTTTCCAGCTCGTCCAATACATCGCCGGTAAGATCTACGTTATAAGGCGTTATAATAAAGGTGGCTGTAGCAATGCGCTTAATCTTTCCGTTATTTGCATAGGCTACCCCGCCAAGAAAGTCAACAATTCGTCGTGACACATCCTTGTCTGTTTTTTCCAAATTCAATACTACTGTGTGCCGACGAAGAAGCTCGTCCGCAATAGAGAGAACTTCATCGCCAAAGGCAGAGGGTTTGCTTACTACTACCTGGAGCTGAGTTTTTGCGTTAATATTAACAACTTTCCCTCGCTCCTCTGCTGCAACATAATTGCGTTCTTTCGGAGTATAGGAAGAAGGTGAATAAGTAGACGAAAAGGACGAAAAGGATGAGATACTCCCTCGCCGCTGTTCGTCATGGGGCGTAACCGTACGCACGGTTTTTTCTTCTGGTTCTGCCTCTTCAGGATAATCCTCGTACTCGTACTCGTCATCTGGCGGATTCCACATTTTTGAAAACTTATCCATCAGCCCTGCCATAATCTGATACAAACCCCCTTATTGATATACCCTTTCCCCAAACAAAGAAGAGCCTATACGCACCATTGTTGCACCGCACTGAATTGCCTCGGAAAAATCGGAAGACATCCCCATAGACAAACATGCCATACTTACATTATCCATGGTTTTTCCCGCGATGTCAACATAATATTGCTCCATACCGGAAAAATAGCGTAAAAGTTCTTTGCTATCACTACATATGGGGGGGATTGCCATCAGCCCTTTCACACGCAAACCGGGCAGCTGACGAATCTCATCGATAAATTCTAGCAGTCCATCTGGGTCAACACCTCCTTTGCTCAGTTCCCTGCCAATATTCACTTCAACAAGCACATCCATGTTTCTGCTATTCTTTTCGCATTGCCGCGAAATCTCCGCTGCCAGTTTTACACTGCCTACCGACTGGATGCAACTAACTTTATCCACTAAATATTTCACTTTATTAGTCTGTAAACGCCCAATAAATTGTAAATCGCAATGATCCCGGTCCAGTTGATCATATTTATTTAGGAACTCCTGCACTTTGTTTTCCCCAAGACATGTGAGCCCACGGCTAATAGCATGGTTGATCAGCGGAACAGGAACTGTCTTAGTAGCAGCCAGCAAAGTAATCTCTTTCGGCTCCCGACCAGAGCGCAATGCGGCATAAGCAATTTTCTCAACAATTACTTTATAATTTTCATCGAACATTGCATAGCGTTCATTTAACGATTTTTCCATCATAAAGATCCACTCCTCCTACTACTATCTCATCGTACAACTGGACAGTACGCCGGGTGACCATGCTTTCTAACTCCGAATCGCTGAGCTCTGTTTTGCAGACTGCATAACCATTTACATCCTTTACAGTTATTACCTGTACAAATTCCAACTGGCCGCCATATACAACATATACCCCTTTGACATTTTCCCGAACCTTTGTAACTTGGTTGCCATTTTCGTCAGTTTCATTATACTCTACGTTGCAAAAGCGCAATGCCTTTTCATTGACCAATACGCCTTTATAGTTTTTTACATTGACCTGCACCGTCTCGTTTCGGATAGTAGCAATATCCGCATCCATGTAAGAGCACTCTAATACAACCGCCGTCTTTTCTGTTTTTGGATCTCTGTTTTTTGCTATAACTTTGGCTGGTATAGTTTCTGTACTGGCAAACGGAATATCCAAACTGACCTCTTCAACACCTTCAAACTTTATCATACTGACATCATCAAATATGCACACCAAATACCACTTAAAATCTGAGCAAATTTTTCCAACAGAAGACTGAGCCCCTCCCCCTTGTTCCATAGCCAGCAAATTTTCAAGTTCATCGGGCATAATAGATTTCACGTCATTCACATCTACCACACTTTCAAACCCATCGGTTGAGCTGATGAAATACCCTGCCTGCGGTGCTTCGATTGTGTCTACCGCCTGGCCTGCCCCAGCGCTAAGCTGGTTTTTTTCTGCCTGCAGTTCTGTGACTCGCTGTGCGTAATCCTGGCTACTCTCCTCTCCAGCCATAACCTGCTTGCGACTTAGGAGCAGAAGAAGATTTTCCTTTAGCTCTGCTGCTCCTGAAAAGTTGCTTCTTTGTATGTTGGTAAGGATGCCGCATAAACTGTCAAAAATCTGTTCCCCCATGGCGGCAGATGTAGAGGCATAGTAGTCAATCGGCTGTGCAAGGCCTTCAAGGCTTTGAATTTCTCGGTCAATACGATCAATGCGATTTTGAGCGGCCGCATCACTTTCCTGCAGGAATATATCTGCGATTAGACCGCCTTGGGAGACTTTTGATCCATTAGCAACTCGATAATTTAGGACCCCGCTATAAGTCTGATCGATAATAGTCTCTTCTCGCACAGCAAAGCCCTGGGTCTGGATCGAATCAGATATTTCTCCGTACAGCGCAGTTTCGGTGGTAATCCCTTTGTTACGAAACGAAACCGCCTGTTTATTAACTAAGTAAAAGCACACATACACAATAATTAAGAAAGCCAGACTAACGGCTGCCATTGCCCTAATTTTTTTTGTGTTCATTCCATCACTTTCCTTATTCATACAAATTGTGCTTGTTTCAGTTTCTCCAGGCACACTTTTAATGTCTGGTCCACGCCCCCCAATTCATCAATAAAGAGAAATGTAGCCGTTTCCTCACGATTAAACCAGGTAATCTGCCGCTTGGCATATCTCCTGCTCTCTTGCTTGATATTTTCGATTGCCCTAGACAAGGTTATCTCTCCTCGGAAATACGGAAACAGTTCCTTGTATCCAATAGACTGTGCCGCAGTAGGTGTGGTATTAGTAGAAATGCAGAAGTCGTAAAACCGTCTAGCTTCTTCTAACAGCCCATCTTTCATCATTTTGTCTACCCGCGCATTAATTCGGTGATATAAGCCTTGCCTATCACGATATGTCAGGCAGAACATGGTATAGCAATAGGGAGACTCCGCCTGTTGAGACCTAGCCGCCTGCCGAGAAAAAGGCTCTCCCGATAACATACAGTATTCCAAAGCTCGCAATACTCGCTTTACATTATGCGGGTGAATCTCCAATGCCGACTGGGGATCCAACTGGGCCAATCTGCAATGCATTTCAGCAGGGCCCAGTTTTTGGGCCTCCTCGACCAATTCAGCTCGAAGTTTATCACTTCGACAGTTTTCTTTAAATGAAAATCCTTTTAGCAAAGAACGAGCATATAATCCGGTTCCACCTACCAGTAATGGCATATGCCCCCTTTGAAAAATCTCTTGGATAATTTTGTTGGCTATGGATACATAATCAGAAACACAAAAAAACTGATCCCAACTCAGAAAACCAATTAGATGGTGAGGTATAGAGGACCGCTCCTTCTCGTCTGGCTGGGCAGTGCCAATTTCCAAGCCTTTATAAACCTGCATGGAGTCACAGGAAACAATTTCGCCGTTTAGGGCTCGGGCCAAAGCGATCCCTAATGCTGTTTTTCCAGTAGCAGTGGGGCCTGTTATGGCAATTAATGGTATCTTTTTTGTCATTACATTCTCCCAAATTGCTTCTCAATTTCTTTCCGCTTAATCAAAATATACACTGGTCTTCCATGAGGACAATACCGCACCTGCGGGTTTCTTTCTAACTCTGCCGCCAAAGATATCAGCTCTTCTTGGTTGGTATGGTCCCCTGCTTTCATTGCGGCCCGGCAGGCAACATTATGATATATCCAATCCATATGTTCGGTAATTAATTCTTTTTTGTGGCTGCTCAGATAGCCTGCAATCTCCATTAAAGCTCCCGCCGCATCTCCTCCATCCAATAAGAGAGGGGCTGACCGCACTAAAACTGTGCCCGAACCAAAGTCTGACACATCAAAGCCCAACTGTAACAATTCCTTTTGGTGAGAAAGAACCGCCGAATACTCATCTTTGTCCAAGCTCACTGCAGCCGGCTCTAACAAAGCCTGGGCATCACAGCTACTGCCTCTGGCTTTTAGCTGCTCATAAATCAGCCGCTCATGGGCAGCGTGCTTATCAATTAGCATAATTTCGTCGCCATACTCCAGCAAAATGTAAGTTCCAAATGCCTCGCCCAAAACATGAGAGTGCAAATCCAATGGCACTGGTCCCGTTGACTCTGAAGGCGTAAACGATGATTCTTGCATAACATCCTGGACATCATCCACAAACTTAGTCTTATTCTCCAAAGGCCTCACGGCCCTAGATGCTACCCTTTCACGAACATGAAAAGTCTCCTTTTCGTCTGGATGAGCAGGAACGGAAACTGCCTGTTTACGTGTCGCTAGCCCACTGTATCCCTTTGTCATGTTGCCGCTATCCATCAACATAGGCGGACGTGAAATTTCGCGCTGAACCGAGATAGAAACTTGCTCATGCTTTTCCAAAGCTGGCGCATAAGGCGAGGTGGCTGAGCTTTTTAGCTCCATCGTTTTTAGTTTATCTCCAGCAGCCAAAGCCGAACGCACGCCATGATAGACTGCATCAAAAATTGGTCTCTCATTAATAAAACGGACTTCCAATTTCGCTGGGTGAACATTCACATCCACCGCTTCCCATGCTACTTCCATATGTAATATACATCCAGGAAACTTCCCTACCATAATGGAGCCTTTATAGGCCTCTTCCAACGCCGCCATAGCGGTTCTGCTTCGAATGAATCTTCCATTAATAAAGAAATTCTGCATGCTTCGGTTTGGCCTACTTCCTGCCGGAGTTGTAATAAAGCCTTTTACCTTTACATGTCCCAGCTGATATTCCACCGGAATTAGCTGAGAAGTAAACTCCTTGCCATGTATTGCATAGATTGCAGAAAGCAATTTATTGTCACCTGGAGTATGAAGCTGCTCTTTCCCGTCTCGTACCAATCGGAAAGATATTTCTGGATGGGACATTGCTAGCTTATCCAATACGCCTGCCACCGAGTTTCCCTCGGTAACATCCTTCTTTAAAAATTTCATTCTGGCCGGAACATTGAAAAACAAGTCTCGTACTACCAGTGTAGTTCCCTTGGGGCAACCAGCGTCTTCTAATTCCGCTTCAGCTTCACCTCCGCAAAGATATCGTACCCCTACCTGCTGGTTATCCGCTCTTGTCAACAGCTCCACATGAGCTACAGCTGAAATGGAAGCCAAAGCTTCCCCGCGGAACCCTAAAGTTCCAATAGAGGTCAGGTCGTCCTGAGTGGAAACCTTGCTAGTTGCATGGCGCATAAAGGCAATTGGTACATCCTCTTTCGAAATACCACAGCCATTGTCTGTTACACGCATGTAGGTTGTACCTCCCCGGCGTATTTCAACCGTAACCACACTGGCACCAGCATCTATCGCATTTTCCACCAATTCTTTAATCACTGCAGAGGGACGCTCCACCACCTCGCCAGCTGCTATTAGCTCTGCCACCTGTTTATCCAAAATTCGAATTGTAGGCATAGTACCACCGCCTTTCTCTGTTGGCCACCAAAGAAATCGAAATCATTTTACATAACCCTCGTGTAAGAATAGAGCACTCTTCGATGAAGCTGCGCCCGCAATATATAAAATTGCTTTTCTATTTAGAACAGCCCCAAAAATCTATTTTCCTTTTTTTCGCTACCTACGCAACCTTCAACTTCTATGGCAATGGGCAATGCAAAGTTGTACGGCCAATATTAGGAAGCAAATCGTATATAGAACTGCCAATCATCTGTTCAAAACGCTCTTTGATGGAAAAAATCTTTTCCCATCGGGCCAGAGTATTCTTTTCTATCCCATATCGCCTAGCAACATCCACAAAGCGCTTTTCTAAAATGCAAAATCCGTAGTCTGCAGCCAAGCTGTCACAAAGCTGTATTAGCCGGTCATAATCATCATATTGAGCGTGAACAATATAGTTATAGATAAAGTCTTCTTCGCTACTTCTATTAACGCACTCCATATCTCTTTCCCTCAGCGGATAGGAATGAGTCATGCAAATTTTTGCTGCCTCACCCCATCCTTTATCCATCATATAACAATAGCCTTTATAAACATGCTTGGGGATATTAACAATCCCTACACGTCGGCCAATATCATGGAGGATTCCCAAAACATACGCCTTTTCTTCATCCATTGCAGGTAGATAGCCTGCAATATAAGCAGCGGCTTTTCCTACATTTTCTGAATGCTCTATCCAGGGACCAGGGTTCAGTTTACCTGCCAGCTCCAGCTCCCTCTTAGCAGTTTCTCTATTTGGAAACATATCAGCCACCTCCCTCAATAGCAGCCGTAGCCTGATTCATAAAATCGTCACAGAACCGATTCCAAAGATCATCATACGCCTGATGGCTAACCTTAATAAAGTCAAATGGTGTAAAAACCTTTCTTCTTTGTGCCTCACAGGCAAACTTTTGAATCCAATCCACTGTTTCATTTTCAGATATAAAGGCATATACCTTGTCAAAGCTAAGCTCTACTGCAGCTGCTAGCCTAGTATGTCCATCCTGAGAAATATACCGGCCCTCCCACGGCGTCACAGGAATTATGATATCCTCTGGCGAGCGTATAAATGTCTTAACTGCCGCCAACTTTTCCTGGTCAATATAGAATTGGGAGGGCTGAAAAGTTTCTAGCCGTACATGAAAAATATTCTTTTCCGGGAATTCTTGAATTAACCGCCCTGTCTGATCTAGAAATCGGTTGATATGCCCAGAATAAAATCGAAATAATTCTATAACGGCAGGGTAATTTGTCGGGTCGCCGCCTCGAACTACTGCTGTATTCCTATCCACAATCTCAGCCTCATAAGGATCTCCGTCTACCGCAAACGCGCCGTGCTGGAACAAAACACGCTGAGAAAACCGTGAATCTTCATATGTATTGATCCGTTGAATATCTCTTGCCATTTGCTTAGTCCTTTACAGCGCGGGTAGCCCAAAAGCAAGGAATATTATGCTCAAAAAAAGGTCCGCTTTCATTCGTATCCTCATAAAGATGCGTCAGGCGGAAACCAGCCTCTAGCTGGCCACCAATCTGTTCCTCTAGCGTGTGAGAAAACTGGAAACCACAATCCTCATTCTCCAATATTTTGTAATGCTCTGGATATTTCAGCGGATCAAAAGGAAAGGTATTTAAGTCTGTCAAAGTTTCTTCATCAGCAAACATAAAATTCACTCCGTTATCCAGCCCAGAAAGCAATAACCCGCCAGAGGTTAACACACGGTAGCATTCTTTAAAAATCGGCTTAACTTCCTGTACATAGCAATTGGATACTGGATGAAATATCAGATCGAATTCCTCATCTGCAAAAGGGAGGGCTTGGGTCATATCACCACGGATAATGCGAATAGAATAACCTTCCCTCTGGGCGACAAGTCTTTCGCTTTCCAGCTGCTTGGGCGAGTAATCGAATACAGTGCATTGCGCTCCTAGTGCCGCAAAAATGGGCATCTGCTGTCCGCCTCCGCTGGCAAGCCCAAGAACTTTGCGATTTTTCAATGAACCTCCAAACCACTCAACTGGTACAGGCTTTGTTGGGGTTAGCAGCATCCTCCATCTGCCCTCCAAAGCTTCTAGAAATTCCTCATGAGAAACCGGGATTCCCCACTCCCATCCCTCTGTAATCCACCGGTCAATAATTTCGGCGTTTGCTTCTTGATAGCTTTTCATCGAGTTCCTCCTAAAACATTTAGCCTTTTAGCATATGATTTAACTCAAACAGTGTGTTCATACACTGTATAGGAGTAAGCGCGTTTACATCCAGTTCCCGAAGTTTTTGAAGTACTTGCCCATCTGTCCCATCCATTGTTAATTGCACAGGCTCTTCGTTTTGAGGAGACCTTGGGGCACCATTTTCCCCGCCAGAACTTTCCAGTTCTGCCAGTACTTGCTTCGCCCGCCGGATTACCTTATCGGGTACACCAGCCAGCTTTGCCACCTCTATGCCAAAGCTATCATCAGCACCCCCCGGGACAATTCTGCGAAGAAAGGTGATGTCATCCCCTCTCTTTTTTACGGCAATGTTAAAATTCTTTACTCCAGGCAGCAAGCTTTCCATTTCAGTAAGCTCATGGTAATGAGTGGCAAATAAGGTTTTAGCTCCCACTTGCTTGGGATCCTGTACATACTCTAGTACTGCTCTCGCTATGCTCATACCGTCAAAGGTTGAGGTCCCGCGGCCTATTTCATCGAAAATAATTAAGCTCTTTGAAGTAGCATTTTTTAAGATCTCCGCCACTTCACTCATTTCAATCATAAATGTTGATTGACCTGCAGACAAATCATCTGAAGCTCCCACTCTGGTATATATTCCATCCACCACCCCAATTTCTGCTACAGAAGCAGGGACAAAGCAACCAATTTGGGCCATAATAGCAATAATTGCAGTTTGTCTCATATAGGTAGACTTGCCAGCCATATTGGGACCCGTAATCATAGCAATACGGGTATCGTTCATATCCATGTTTACATCATTTGGCACAAAAGGAGTATCATGTAGCAATGCTTCCACCACAGGGTGCCGCCCATCTTTAATATACAGTTTTCCGCTTATATTTATTGTCGGTTTACTATAATCATTTTTGGCTGAAACTGTAGCAAAAGATGCCAACACATCCAGAACAGCCACTGCTTTAGCACTTGTTTGTACCCGAACCAATTCTGCTGCTACCCGGCGGCGTATCTTCTCAAAAATCTGTCCCTCAAGTTCAATCGATCGATCATGAGCACCCAAAACTCGGTTTTCCAAGTTCTTCAGTTCAGGCGTTATATACCGCTCCCCGCCCGAAAGCGTCTGTTTACGTATGTAGTTTTCAGGCACTTGGCTTTTATATGAATTGGTTACTTCTATATAATATCCAAAAACCTTATTGAACCCAACTTTAAGTTTTGGGATACCCGTGCGTTCTCGTTCCCTGGCCTCTACTGAAGCAATTAGACTCTGCCCTCCCGTCATATCATTGCGGATTTCATCCAACTCTTGGCTATAACCTTTTTTGATTAGCTTTCCTTCACGAATTGTAAACGGTGGATTTTCATCTATGGCATCGTCAATTAGCTGAGAAACATCTTCTAGGCTGTCTAATAATTGGTTTTGTTCTGCTAAAAGGGTAGAACTGCACTGGTCTAACAGTCCTTTCAATCCGGGCAGTTTTTGTAGCGCTGCACATAGCGCTCTTAAATCTCTGCCATTGGCGGAACCGTATACAATTCTAGTCATAATACGCTCTAAATCATGGATACCGGTAAGCTGATCTGTTAATTCGTTCAGCAGCTGCTGGTTACCCAAGAGTTCTTCCACAGCGTTTAACCGTAGAGAAACTTTTATAGGACTTAATAATGGACGCTCCAACCAGGAGCGCATTAACCTTTTTCCCATGGGCGTTTTGGTCCTATCCAATACCCATAGCAAAGATCCCTTTCGTTCTTTACCGCGCATAGTTTCAACCAGTTCCAAATTCCGCATGGTATTTAGATCCAGTTCCATATAAGCAGAATCAGCTTCCAGTTCCAACTCGGTTATCCGCTCCATACCATTAATCTGCGTATGGCGCAGATAATCCAATAGTGCGCCCAATGCCAGAACTGTTAGCGGCTTGTCATCCAATTCCAGTTCCGCTAGGGTCCTACCACCAAATTGTTTACATACAGATTCTTTGGCAAAGCGCGAATCGTATAGATTTTGATCCAAACACTCTAAGGAAGCTGAAAGCCTATTACGAATAAAATCCGCTAACTCAATAAGGTCTGTTGCTTGAGGATTGATAAGAATTTCTCGTGGTGAATAGCGGCTGAGCCGATTTTCCAGTTCTCGAATCGTGTCTTGCCGTTCAGCGGGTTCCAATCGGCTGGCATATAGTTCGCCTGTGGAAATATCTGCAAAACAAAGTCCCGCTCCACCGTCCTGGTAGCAGATGGAGCAGATATAATTGTTTCTAGCTTCGTCCAGCATACTGCCTTCCAGTACGGTCCCCGGGGTAATTACCCGCACTACATCTCGCTTTACCAACCCTTTAGCCTGTTTCGGGTCTTCGGTCTGTTCACAGATAGTCACTCGATACCCTTTCGCAAGAAGGCGCGAAATGTAACCTTCTGCGCTATGAAAGGGAATGCCACACATTGGCGCCCGTTCCCCTTGGCCGCAGTCCCGCCCTGTCAGCGTTAAGTCCAACTCCTGCGACACCGTTTTGGCATCGTTAAAGAACATCTCATAGAAATCCCCCAACCTAAAAAACAGAATCGAATTTGGGTTGTCCCGCTTCATTTTAAAGTACTGCTTCATCATCGGCGAATAGTCCGCCATACCCTTTTCACCTACCCCAATTTTGATCTCATTTGTTAGTGGCAGCCCGCGCAGCTGGAACAGTCTCCACCACAACTTGCAGCATCGTAGTCACAAGTTTCTGGGTCATCCCCTTCAGCACACAGGCCCAAAATGCCTGTTACCCGTTGAAACATCGCATCGAATTCCGTTTTTGCTGCATTGTACCGAACCATATTTTCATTCTGCATAATTTGAGTGTAGACCTCTCTAAACTCCTTGTTTAATCTCTGCATAGTCTCGTCATCTCTGTCCGGCTTAGCGGCTTCGTTGCTAATAGCCATACGTTTTAAGTTGAACTCTCCAATTGCTTCTTGAAGCCATTGGTCCTCGTCACTTGCTTGGCGGGCCAGCTGCATCTCAATGTAGCGAGAGTCTGCCTGAATCGCCTTACCTAGTTCCCTTGTCAATTTGATGATGTCCATTTTTTACCTCCAGAATTTTGAATTGTCTTGAAGTGCGATCGATCACTTTTTGATTCAGAATATGTCAGAGCAAAGCATCACAGCGTAATTTGTTTTTCAGTCTTATTGATAAACATTAATTTTTTATAGGCATATGTTTCCATACACTTATCATCTTTCCAAGTCCAATTTCTCCACATCAATAATTATTACTGGCCCTTTTTAAATACGATCAGCCAGCACAAATCGCCGCTCTGGGTCGGCTTTATCCCACACTATACCTATCCTCTTTCTGCACATTAGGGCAACAGATAAAGCATACGTTGCAGCGCATTCCGCATTTGGCGAAAATCATATTCACATCTTTTATGGTTTCCAAAATTTTGGGGATCACGCCGCTATTCTTGATGGCATGCATTCATCGGCAAAAGCTTCATTCTGCTCTCTTCTCCAGCTTTTACTAAAAGGCAACCTCTTTCCCTTTCAGGCTCCAGCCATTGGTTTCTGTAACCTCCACCTGGGCAAAGTTGCCCACTAAGCTATCGTCTCCTGGAAAAAGCACTATCAAGCTCCCTGGAGTTCTGCCAGAAAGCAAACCAGTTTTTTTATCGCGGTTTTCCACCAACACTCTTTGCCTACTCCCTAGCATTTGCTTACAATTCTTAATTGCAATTTCCTCCTGCTCTTTCAAAAGCTCTGCAAACCAATGGGTCTTTTCCTCATGACTAACAGGATCCGGCATGGAGGCAGCCTGAGTTCCAGGGCGAGGCGAATAGATAAACGTAAATAGGTTTACAAACTTCACCTCTTTAATCAGGCTCACAGTATCCCGGAATTCCTCATATGTCTCCCCGGGAAATCCAACAATTACATCAGAGGTAAAGGTTACATCTGGCATAACCTGCCTTGCATATCGAATCAGCGAAAGGTATTGCTCTCGACTATATTTACGGTTCATCTCTCCTAAAATCCGATCGTTTCCAGATTGGAACGGAAGATGAATGTGATGTGGAATATGCTGGCTACCGGCTATAACATTAAATAGTTCGCGGGAGGCGTCTTTAGGGTGAGAGGTCATAAAGCGCAACCGCCAATCTCCTTTTATACTATCCAAGCGTTGAAGGAGCCCGGGGAAATCCCCAGGCGTTTCCAAGCCCTTACCATAGGAATTTACGTTTTGTCCTAATAAAGTAATTTCCTTATAACCTCTTTCTACTAGTCCCTCACATTCATGGATAACATCATCCGGATTTCGACTTTTTTCTCTTCCACGCACATAAGGTACAATGCAATAAGAGCAAAAATTATCGCAGCCATACATAGCTGTAACCCAAGCGCGGTGTTTGCCATCCCGGCGGATCGGAATATCTTCCCGGATATTTCTCTCCTCATGTCCCAGTAGCATCAAATGTTGAGAATCGGAGAGAACGTGGTAAAGCATTTCTGGCAAGCGGTGGATGACATGGGTTCCAAATACCAAATCTACAAACGGAAATGTTTTTTGCAAACGTTCCGCCACTTGCTGCTGTTCAGTCATACAACCGCACACTGCAATAACCAGGCCAGGCTTTTTGCGCTTTAGATGCTTTAATGCGCCTACATTACCGAATACCCTGTCTTCCGCATGCTCCCGGACAGCGCATGTATTAAACAGAATCAGATCAGCCTCTTGGTCAGAATTTGTAAAGTCAAAGCCCATTTGTGCCAACAGCCCTTTGATTTTTTCTCCATCTGCTACATTCTGTTGGCAGCCATAGGTTCTAACAAAAGCCAAAGGTGCACCATTTGTCCGGTTTGCCATCAACTTTTGTACTTGCTCTGTATATGTTTCCACTCCATTTTTCAAAAGACTCCATCCTTCCAACTGTTTTCGTTTTTTCGTTTTAATATAATGATAGAGTCACTGAATAAATATCTGTACCTAACAAGGTTCCCAACACTTAAAACACTCTACCTATGATTCAAATATTCTATCACAAACCAGACGAAACTGCAAGTCAGTTTCAAAAATGGAACGTAGCCAAATGGAAAACGAAAGAAAAGGTGTAAAGCGACGAGGCTTTATATTTATAAAAGCAAATGACACTGAAAGAATTTATCTGCACTCACACCGAGTGTAAAGGCTTTTACTAAACAAAGAGCGACTGCCCGTAAACAGCCGCTCTTTTCGCCTAAGCTTCAGAATACTCTTGGTGCACTAGGAAGATCCCCTAAATTATTACTTTCATCTCCGTCTGGCAAAGAGCGAAGGTACTCGCTGCCGTTTCTACTGGCAATCGCTACCCCACGGATGCCTCCCTGCTTTGCCAGGGCTACCCCTTCGCGTTTAGATAACACCCTGCCATCTGAAAGTTCATAACCAGCTATCTTTCCATTTTTTCGAACCAACTTAGTAATGCACTTGGCATCCTTATTGGGAACCGGGTTCATGATATTAATGTTAGCTGGAAGATTTCCAATTCTTCCACGTTGTTTCTGCTGCATATCTTCACTTCCTTTTTATAAAATTGCGGATAGATGTTAAAGCGGAACATGTATATTGTGTCGCGCCTTTATCAGTAATATACGATGAAGCCATAGAAGATCCTGATGCCGAATCGGTTTCCGCAATACCTTTCGATACATAAAGTATAAAATAAACTTGACGTATGAAGGAAATTGAGATATGATTATTTAAGGGAGGGGATAAAATGGTAGCGAAAATTCATAGTATGGGATTGTTTGGATTTGAAGTATTCCCAGTAGAAGTAGAAACTGACCTTTCCTCCGGCTTACCAGCATTTGACGTAGTAGGTTTGCCAGATACTGCTGTAAAGGAGTCGCGGGATCGAGTGCGAGCGGCTATCCGCAACTGCGGGTTTGATTTTCCCATTGGCCGTATTACCATCAATCTTGCCCCTGCAGATAAGCGAAAAGAGGGACCCATGTACGATCTTCCGCTGCTTCTTTCTTTGTTACAGGCATCTGGTCAATTGGACTGCTGCACAGCTGATGCTATTTTTCTTGGAGAGCTCTCCCTTTCCGGTGAAGTTCGGCATACTCGAGGGGTGCTACCTATGGCTGTAAAAGCAAAGGCTGCTGGTTTTTCCAGGTTATTTGTACCTGAAGTTAATGCCCTAGAAGGGGCGGCTATTGAAGGGCTTGAGGTTTATCCAGTGCGGTCTGTACCCCAACTAATTGCTCATTTGCGCGGCCGAGAAAAAATTGACGCTATTACACCAAAGAAATTTGAATACATTCCAGACCCAACACTTGATTTTGCCGATGTTAAAGGGCAGGCCGCTGTAAAACGAGCTATGGAAATTGCCGCAAGCGGAGGACACAGCATTTTACTTTTAGGCCCACCTGGTTCTGGCAAAAGTATGTTAGCCCGGCGCTTACCTTCCATCCTGCCGCCAATGACCTTTCGAGAAGCCATTGGTGCCACCATGATTCACTCCCTAGCTGAGGAACTGCCAGATGGGAGTTCTCTCCTAAATGCACGGCCTTTTCGTTCACCTCATCATACTATCTCTGCCACTGGGCTTTCTGGAGGCGGCAGCACCCCCAGACCGGGAGAAATTTCTCTTGCTCATAATGGTGTATTGTTCCTGGATGAACTGCCTGAATTTTCTGTACAAGCTATGCAAATTCTTCGCCAGCCTATGGAAGAAGGCCGTATTACTATATCCAGAGCCAGTGGCCATGCCTCTTTCCCCTGCCGTTTTATGTTTGTGGCCGCTATGAATCCCTGCCCTTGTGGGTATTTTGGCCACCCAACCAAGCCTTGCACATGCTCACCCAAAGCCGTAAACAGATATCTTGCTCGAATTTCTGGTCCACTGCGTGACCGCATTGACCTCCATGTAGAGGTATCTCCAGTAGATTTCGAGCAGCTTTCTACTACAAAAAAAGGTGAGTCCTCTGCACAAATTCGCGAGCGAGTAAATGCAGCTCGAAAAATTCAGTTGGACAGATTTAAAGACCAAAAATACACCTGTAACGCTAAGATACCCCCTTCACAATTAGAAGAAATGTGCCAAGTAACTTCTGATGCCAGAAACTATATGAAACAAGCCTTTGAGTTTTTCGGATTTTCCGCTCGAAGCTACAGCAGCGTTATGAAAATGGCCAGAACGATCGCTGACCTGGAACGGAGCGACTATGTAACCCCAGATCACATTGCTGAGGCGGTGCAATACCGCTCTATGGATAGGAAATTTTGGCAGAAGTTGGGATAAAAACAAACGCAGGCCGTGACAAATTCTGTTCACAGCCTGCAGACATTTTATTTATAGCTCTATTTCCTCTGCTCCTTGCTCAAAAGGACCTGGCGTGGGATTAACTGTCCGATGAATTCCAAAATAGTCCTGATTAAATATAATAGACCTTCCATCAGGGTTTTCAAATTTCTCCTCTGGTTCAAAAGCCATCCCAAGTTTTTCTGTAGAGATGGTTGCAGTGGCTAACTTGGGCATATTCTGATAAAGATTTGTCTTTAAGATCTGCTTTCCTTTTTCACAGTGCAACTCCAAATTGATCTCCTTGTCTGGACTCCTGTAAGCGTCCTTTTCCTTTTCCCAAGCCCGCGCACCATTAAAATAGACATTTCCAGAAGCCCATACTGGTAGATGCATATAGTAGCGGTCGCTGGGCGCCGATCCCATACCGCAGTCCCCCTCAAACTCCTTGCTCCACTCCTCAAAAGTTGGATAGCCGTCATAAGGGAAAGTGCCGCACAATGTATTTCCATCATCCCATCCATTGGATGGCATGTTTTCCATTGCAGCCTTCAATATTGGATGGACGGGCATTTGAACAAAGATGTTATTATAAAAACGCATGTCTCCATGCAAGAAGGTCATGAATCCGGCTACTTCTGTGCGGTGTGGCATATGATAAGGCGTGTATCTGGGCGATGACAGCGTTTTCGCACCATTATCTGTGCCAATACCTACAGCAGTTAAAGCGCCAGCAATTATATTATGCACCACTGCTACTCCCTGGCAGGCAAGCTTGATCGAACGGGCGGAAAGTAGTAAATTATTGTCGATTAGGGTAGGGCCATGAGAAACCTCTACAAAGATATCCTCCCCTATGCCTTGCATAATTTCTCCTACTTCGTCTGCCTCCACTTTCTCTGCCAGGTTAGGTAGAGTATTATGGTGGAATAGGTTCTGGGAAACCCTTGTCCCTTGGGCTTGCCAGTCCAGCCAAAGACCACGGGTACAATGGTGGAAATGATTCCGACGAATTATCACATCAATGGCTGCATGCATTTTGATACCGCCAATTTCCGCTCCAGCTAGGTTCTGCTTGTTGTTGATATGATGAATATGGTTATCCTCAATGATTGAAAAAACTCCCCCCAAATGGCCCACAATGCCAGTTTGGCCGCAGTCGTGGATATCGCAGCGACGAACTATGTGGGAGCCTATTCTCTCTTTAGTCCACCCTTCTACTTGAGCCTGACAGATACATTCACGTTCAGTCTGAGTACCATCCTTATATTTATGGTAAAGCCATTTGTTGTCATTATTGGGCTGCCGATATTTTCCCAAAGATATACCAGAGCATTTTGATTCAAAAACCTCGCAGTCCTCAATAATCCATCCTTTGGACCAATGCGGGCCAATCATCCCCTCTTGGTAAGCAGTAGGCGGCGCCCACTGAGTAGCTGCCATACACACCTTAAAGCCAGACAGCGTAATGTAATTTACTTCCTCTTGGCTGGGATGAAAGCAAGTGTTTCTTACACTGATCTCTACATTCTCCTCATTTGGGTTTTTCCCCTGGAAGTTGGCATAAATTACCGTTTCATCGGCAGTCTCGTCCTGCTGAGTATACCAAGTATACAGAGAAAAATCCGGATCCCATGAGGCTACAGACTTTTCAGGGCATTCTACTTTATTCCACTCTGTGACTTCGTACATAGACTTGCCGTTGAGAAAAACATCGCCCGTATGGGCAATTTTAGTGGCGATATACCAGTCTCCACTAACTAATGTAGTATATGGATTATATCCCCCAAAGATCCCATTGGGAATCCTAGCCATCCAAACATCGCCCTGCTGTCTTACCCAATTTTTCACCGGCTCAGCCCCAGAGATAATTGCGCCACCTTTTTCAACCGAACGAAAAACAATGCGCCGCTCTGGTGTACCGCTGTTTATCGAGTCAACATTTTCTCTGTAAATTCCTGGCGCAACCAGCACTTCATCTCCGGCCTGTGCAACCTGCGCAGCCTGGCCAATGGTTTGGAAAGGTAAATCCTGGGAACCATTGCCATTTCTGGTAGCAGAAGCTGAAACATAAATTTGCATTAAATTCACTCCTTCATTGAAAAATAGTAATATTTCTATTTTATAATACTCTATCAATTGGTAATTTGCAAGCTCTAATTTGTTGTAATGAGGTGAACAATATGACATACAAAAAGATTGTACCAGGGATTTTTCGGCAAAGACCTAACCGATTCATTGCTCATGTTGAAACAACAGAAGGTTTGCAAATTTGCCATGTAAAAAACACTGGACGCTGCAAGGAACTTTTGATCGATGGCGCAAGAGTATATCTAGAAGAATGTGAAAACCCCAAGCGAAAAACTAGGTTTGATCTAGTGGCTGTAGAAAAAGGGAGCCTACTAATCAACATAGACAGCCAGGCTCCCAATAAGGTAGCTGAAGAATTCTTGCCTACTCTATTTCCAGATCTTACCCTAATTCGTCCAGAAACTGTTTTTGGCGATTCTCGCTTTGATTTTTACTGTGAAATCAATAAGGAGCCATGGTTTGTCGAGATAAAAGGAGTCACACTAGAGCAAAACCATATAGCTTTATTTCCAGACGCTCCTACATCACGGGGTACAAAGCACTTACGCGAACTAATCAGATGCCAAAATTGTGGATACAAAGCCTGTGTGCTATTCATTATTCAAATGGATGGAGTAAAATTCTTTACCCCAAATGTTGCTACGGATCCAAAATTCTCCCAGGCTCTTCAGGACGCTGTAGACAGTGGAGTAAGTGTGGTAGCTGCAGACTGTATCGTAACTCCAAACAGTCTTACCGCGAAAGATTATGTGGAGGTCAGATTTGCACGTTAAAACAAATATTCATTTTGCAAGAAAAAATTTTTCAAAAAGTTCTTTATAATTCTCAAAGTGCAATTGACTTTTGATTCAAACACTTTTATTATTAGATTAAGTTAAAGGTATAGCAGTTTTGAAAATGGGGAGGTATTGTATAATGAAAAATGTTAAGCCCAGATACTTTAGACTTACCAAGTCCGAAAATGAAATCATGGAATTAATGTGGAAGGAAGGTCATCCACTGTCTCGTTCAGAAATTATTGAATTGACGCCTGACCGCACGTGGAAACCTTCATCTATTCACATCTTACTCAACTCTATGCTAGATAAAAAAGCTATTGAAGTTGCCGGTTTTGTTCAAAGCACCAAAAACTATGCTCGTACCTTTATACCTTGTGTATCTGCTGATAACTATGCAGTTATGCAAATTAAGAACAGTCCAGTATTTACCGAAAACTCTGTACCTAAATTGCTCTCAGCATTGGTAGAAGATGTAACTGCTCCAGCTATCTTGGACCAATTGGAACAGATTGTTCAAACCAGAAAACAAGAACTCCTGTAAAATAGCATGTACATGGAAACTGGATTCTGATTTTTCAGGATCCAGTTTCTACTTCCCTATGTTTGTACACCAAATCAAAGCAAAAGCAGCGGTCTTTTTAAACCGCTGCTTTTGCCTTTTATGGCACAAAATCAGTCAAGATAAATTGATACCGCATCGCCAATGGTCTTTTCCATGGCTTCGCGCCCATATTTATCTACCTCGGCCTTGTTCTTTTCTCCATGTGTCAGGCAGCCAGCTCCACCAATACAACCACCAACACATGCCATGCCCTCAATAAAGTTTCCAGCCAGAGCATTTTTAGACTTCTTCAACAAAGCTAGCCTGCAAGCCTCAATACCGTCACAAGGAACCGCTTTCAAATCAAACTCAATTCCCTGCTCTTTCATAGCCTGGGCTACTGCGTCGGAGACACCCCCTGAACGGGCAAAAATACGTCCGTAATAGGAAGCATTATCCAACACATCTTCGCTTAAAGTAGTAATATCAATGTCCTTACTATCATATAAAGCCTGCAACTCCTCAAAGGTAAGTACTGCATCTATTAAAGGCCTTACTCGTTCCTGGCGAGCTTCTGCCTTCTTAGCAGTACAAGGCCCGATGAACACCACCTTCGCAGTGGGATCGGTTTCCTTTAGATATTTAGCAAGCCGCGCCATAGGCGACAAGTTGTGGGAAATATGCTCTGCCAATTCTGGAAAAGCAGATTTAATGTATGCCACAAAACCAGGGCAGCAGGAACTGGTCAAAAAACCCTTTTCTGCCAACTCTCTGGATTCTTCCATTGCCACCATATCTGCGCCCAAAGCAGCCTCAATTACAGTAAAAAAGCCTAACTGTTTCAAGCCAGTAATCACCTGGCCTAAATTGGCATAGACAAACTGGCTAGAGATAGATGGGGCAACCACGGCATAGACCTTATACTTGGTGTTATTCTCGCTCTTTTTCAGCATATCGATAACATTAAGCATAAAGGATTTATCTGTTACTGCTCCAAAGGGACACATATACACACATGCGCCACATTGGATACACTTGCTGTCGTCAATGGCCGCAGCTTTGTCCTCATTTATAGTAATAGCCTTTACCTTACAAGCTACCTGGCAAGGGCGTTTCCGATCTACAATAGCGGAATAAGGGCAGACCTTCGCACACTGGCCACATTCTACGCACTTCGATTTGTCGATGTGCGCCACATGGTTGTGGTCAAAAGAAATAGCGCCCCGTTTGCATACGTCTTCGCAGCGATGGGCTAAACAGCCACGGCAGGAATCGGTAACCTCATAACCTGCGGCAGGGCATTCGTCACAGGCTATATCGATTACCTCAATAATATTGGGATTGTCCGCGTGACCGCCCATAGCCATTTTCACTCGTTCGGCCAAAATAGCCCGCTCCTTATATACGCAGCAACGCATAGTGGGCTCTTTGCCGGGAACGATGGTCTTGGGAATATCTACCATATTCTCCAGCAAAGTATCGTTCCAGGCCTGCCGTGCTACCTCCCGCAAGACCTTATATTTCAGATATTGTACTTTGGTGTCGAATCTTTTTACTTGATTCCCTTGGCTCACTTGGCACACTCCTTAGAAATAACTTACTTTTACTCTTTTACCCATCTGTTTCAAACATTCTACCAGTTCTTCTGCCAAGCTCATCTTAATGCTGAACGTAATTGGCAAGTCGGGGTTTTGGTGCGCAGGGTTAATCGCCCGGCCCACAAAGAAGTTGATGTCTGTGGCTTCTTCAAAAAGGAACCGGCTGATCATAGCTGCACCGTCTCGCTTCATGCCCCAGTCCTCATAACGGTCATTGTCCTTTAGATAATCCTTGGCATATTCCAGCACCCGGGCCACTGTGATAACTCCCTCAGTAACCAGGTCCACTCCCTCCAATTCTGCAGTGGGCGGCAGGTCAGAGCCTTCAAAATTCAAGCTAGGTTTCAAGGGCTTACGCAGGAATTTGGAGGCAATGGTAGAAGTAGTGCCACCACAGATAATATGTTTACCTTCTTTAGAAAAGAATAAAGACATCATGCGGTCGCAGTCATCCCGGTTAGACGGCGGGCCAAACAGCATATTCATCGGCTCTCTCTTACGGATACGCACGATACAGGAGGTTACGTCATCTTGTGGCTGACCGCCATACAGTTTGAAGCACTCATCTACCAACATAGTAGCAAGTGTTTTCGCCGTGTAACCTGCTAGAGCAATGGTTTCCATAAAGCTGGTAATATCCTCAATTGCCCATCCAAAATTGTACTCAATCCCGATACCTGCATGCGGGCATCCATCGCTCATGGCAATAAAGATATCGTTCTCTCGCAGGGGAATCGAAGATTTGAAAATCTGCTTACCGCCCAAGTTCATCTCTGTCTTAGGGTAGTCGTAGTTTGCGCCATCTCTCAAAAGAATAACATGGGGGTTATCATACTGAATCAATTCAGCGGTTTGGTTATTTTGTAGGTGGATAATGGTAAACGTGGAATAGGCTACGCCATGCTCTGAGCTTACTGGCAATGTATCTGCCACAGCTGCCACACATTCCTCCAAAGTCAGACCAGCAGCCATCATGGTGGAAATAATTTTGGAAGTCAGAGTAGAAAGGATGCTTGCCTTTACGCCGCTGCCCAAACCATCTGCCAAAACCACAATAGTCGAAGTCTCGCCCTGTTCTACAACATCCACATGATCACCGCAGAGCTGTTCCCCATAATGGTTAATGCTTTTGTATCCGATATCCGCGCACAGATCATTCATCGGTTATCGACTCCTTCAGCTTTGTCAGCGCTATTTTTGTTTCAGCGGCGGTTTCGCCTAGCAGCGAGGCAATTTCCTGCACAATGCGCATTTGCTTGTCTACCACTTTATCGGCAACTTCCACCGTTTGCCGGCTAATATCCTCTTTCTTTTCTCTCTCCAGCTGCTCATCGGTAATGTCCCTGAGCACACCGATTAAGATTCGCAGATCCCGGTCGTAAATAACGCTTTGCTCTACATAACATTTATACTCAGCCAAATACACTCGCTGGTCCCGCACGTCCCGCTTGGTATTCAGCACATTAATGAACACCGTGGGATCCAGAATACGCACTACCGGTTCTCCCAACACGTCAGAAGCCGCACGAATATTCATGATTTTCCTGGCAGTGGTGTTAATCTGCTGTACTTCTAGATCCTCGTTAAGCACAATCAAGCCGTTGGGCGTGTTGTTAACAATCGCATCAGAGAAACTTTCCGCCTTATCTTTCAGGAAAGGCAAACACATAGAAATTTCCGCCTTGCCTTGACACACCGCGATCGCTTTCTCACGGCAGGTGTTGTAGCCGCAAGAACCACAGTTCAACTCTTGGGAAGGCTTAAATTTGCCCATTTGACGAAGCACTGCGCTGATTTCTGTTTCGGTAGGCTGCTGGTTCTGCATCTCTAAGTATGGGAAACTCTTGCGCATAGAGCGCGGCTCTGGCTGCTTTACTTCAAAGTCTCGTTCTCCAGCAAAACTGGAAACCGCTACATAGTCCTGAACCGGAGATCTACTTTCCATTACCGGACCACCTACACAGCTGCCAGTACATGCAGACATTTCGATAAAGCATTTGTGAATCTTACCAGCTAAAACATCCTGCAATGCAGAAATGCAATTTTCAGTACCATCCAAAGCTAAGTATGCATATCCAGGAGCATTCAAAGTCATAGTCTTCAAAATGCCACCCGTAGTGGGGAAAAACCTTGCTCGGCTGCATTCGTCAGAATCCATCTCTCTTTCTAGCTTAATACCAGCGGACTCCAGCCAGCGAGAAAGTTCCTCAAAGGTCAGCACGCTGTCTACAATTCCTTCATAGCGGCTAGCCTCATCTTTTTTGGCCACACAAGGGCCTATGAATACGGTTTTTGCCTGAGGGATTCTCCGCTTAATGTCCTTACAGTGCGCCATCATAGGGGAATCGATATCTGCCAAGAATTCCAAAGCTGCTGGGAAATGCTTTTGAATAAGCAGGTTAATGGAGTGGCAGCAGGAACTGATGATCACATCCCGACTGTCTTCCTTTAGCATGCGTTCATACTCAGTCTTAACCATAGTGGCACCCAAAGCAGTCTCTTCCACATCGAAGAAACCTAACTGTTTCAACGCTTTTTTCATGGCGCCAATGCCTACGCCAGGATAATTTGCTACGAACGAAGGGGCCAAACTGACAATAACTGGGTCGCCGCTTTGCATGAAGACCTTAACTTTCTCTGTCTCGTCCACAATCTCTTTGGCGTTCTGAGGGCAAACCACAAAGCATTGGCCGCACAGAATGCACTCATCGCTAAGAATATGAGCCTGGCTGCCAGAAAACTTAATGGCCTTAACAGGGCAATGTCGGATACATTTATAACAGTTCTTACAGTTGGATTTCTTAAGCCGCAAACAGTCCGGCATATCCACAGTCTCCTTTCCTTACGGGGCCATTGCCGCCTTAAACCTTGGCCTTAATATTGGTCTCAAAGAAGTTTTCCACGGTGTCAGGAGAAACAGAATAAAACTGGTCTTCAACAGTAACGCACACGCCCTGCTGGCATTTACCCATGCAGAAAGTGCCGCCCAGGTCTACCTTCTCTTTTAGGCCATTATCCGCAATAAGCTGCTGCAGCTGCTCCACAACCTGACGGGAACCCTTGATATGGCAGGAACTACCAATACACACTGTTACTTTCATTTTGACCACTTTCCTTTCAGTTTTTATGAAATATAATACGAGCTGCCGGTTTCCCGCGGCAACGGGCCTCCGTGTTGGGGCCAGAGGATAGTGAGAAGCCAGAGTCAAAATGTATAACCCCTTCTTCCCTGGCCAGACCCAAAAGAGCTTTTGGAATCTCTACAGTTATTCTACCATTATTCGAGGTTTTTTGCAATTATTATTTTCGGACATACGCGATTATTGTATCGATAACCAGTTATCGATACAGTGGTCGGTAAAAACAGTTCATACTGCCGATTTTTGCTTGGCTCGCTGCCAGAAATTCTCAACCCCAACCCCTTTTCTTCCTGCTTTGCTTTTAGATGGGTACTTTATACTTATTCATCCAAAGTGACCAGGCATACCTTTTGCCATCAACTTCTTACATCAGATTTGCAAAAATGCTTGTTGGTTTTCAATGCATCTGTATCATATTTTATCTTTATAGTATCTTTCAGCTATTGCTTTTTTCCTTATAGCGCTGTATAATAATTGCATTGACAACTAATTTTGCGAGGAGTGGGAATATGCAATTCGTCAACCCGCAAAGGGTATGCAAAGGTATGCAGCTGGGAGAAGTGCCGCCTAGCGGACAGATTGTTAAAGATGCCCTAAATGTGGCTTGGCCCTCAGTGCTGGAGTCCTTCTTTGTCTGTTTAGCCGGGCTGGTAGATACCATTATGGTTGGCTCTCTTGGTTCTCACGCCATCGCTGCTGTGGGATTAACAACCCAACCCAAATTCCTGGGTTTGGCTGTTTTTCTTTCTTTAAATGTCGCAGTATCGGCTTTGGTTGCCCGTAGAAAAGGGGCTGACGACCGTGAAAGCGCCAACAAAATTGTGAGAATGGCGCTGATGATTACAATTCTATTGACAATAATAATCAGTTCCATATTTGTCTCTTTGGCCGGCCCAATTGTAAAGATGGTAGGCTCTCAGCCTGATACTCACGAATATGCTGCACAATATTTACAGATTGTCATGGGCGGAATGTGCTTTTCCACAGTCTCTTTAATGCTTAACGCTGCTCAACGAGGCGCTGGAAACACACGAATTGCTATGGTAACCAATATTATTTCAAACACTGTTAATGTAATTTTCAATTATCTTCTGATTGGTGGGAATTTTGGGTTCCCTGCTTTGGGTATCCAAGGAGCGGCTATTGCTACAGTGATTGGTACAGTTTGTGCTTGTTCTCTTAGTATTCTCTCCGTTTTGCGGAAAGATGGCTTTATTAACCTGCGTTCTGTAAAGGGATGGATTGCTGAACGGACCAGTGTACAATCATTGTTAAATGTAGGCTCTAGCGCGCTGGTAGAACAGCTTTGTATGCGAGTGGGATTTTTGCTTTTTGCCATGACAGTTGCGCATTTGGGAACCACACAAATGGCCGCCCATCAAATTGGCATGAACATGATGAGCATGTCATTTTCCTTCGGTGATGGCCTATCTGTAGCCTCTATAACCTTAATCGGCCAAAGCCTTGGACGCAAGCGGCCAGACATGGCTAAAATTTACGGTAATGTATGCCAAAAAATAGGGTTAATTTGCGCTTTTGCAGTTGCTACTGTCTATTTTATTTTCGGAAAAGAAATCTTTATGCTTTTTTCTCGAGAAGCGGCTATACTGGACTATGGTGCAATGATTATGCGGATTTTAAGTATAACCCTTTTCTTCCAGATTGAGCAGGTCACTCTCTTTGGTTGCCTGCGTGGTGCTGGAGATACCAAATTTACCGCTTTGGTCTCTTTGATCAGCGTCACATGTATCCGCCCTGGTATCAGTTGGCTCATGTGTTATCCTCTAGGTATGGGTCTTTTAGGCGCCTGGCTGGGTACATTCTGTGACCAAGTGCTCCGTTTCATCTTAACTTTCTTGCGTTTTCGAAAAGGACAGTGGATGAATATAAAACTGTAAAAACAGTTGGAATCTATATTTTTTAGAAAGGAAAAGTGCTATGGCGAATGTTTTGCCGGCCATAAAGGCCAATATTGAAAAAGTTCTGGTGGGTCAAAGCCGCACCATTGATCTGCTACTTACAGCCTTGCTGGCAGGGGGCCATGTGTTAGTAGAAGATGTTCCTGGCATGGGTAAGACAGTGATTGCCCGCTCTTTGGCAAAATCTATAGACGCTGGCTTTGGCCGAGTACAATTCACTCCTGATCTCTTGCCTTCTGACGTAACCGGACTTAACTTTTTTAACCAACAAAAGGGAGAATTTGTGTTTAGCCCTGGTCCAGTTTTCTGTAACATTCTCCTGGCCGATGAGATTAACCGAGCAACTCCTCGAACCCAGTCCAGCCTCTTGGAGTGCATGGCAGAAGGCCAGGTTACAGTAGACGGAGAAACCCGATGCTTAGCTCCGCCATTTTTTGTTATCGCCACCCAAAACCCTGTTGAAACGCTAGGGACATATCCTCTTCCTGAAGCTCAGCTTGACCGTTTTCTCATGCGTATATCAATGGCCCCTCCTACCCTTGAGCAAGAAGTAGCTATACTAGAACGTTTTTTGAATACAGAACCACTAGCCAAACTTTCATCTGTTTGTGATAAAGACGGAATTGTCGCCTTACAACAGCGCTCGAAACAAATATATATTCATCCCGTGCTGATGGAATATATAGCCTCTATTGCCCAGGCTTCACGAAATCGCAGCGGAATAGAACTGGGGCTTAGCCCTCGAGGCAGCCTAGCCCTGCTTAGGGCCAGCCAAGCTTTTTCGTTAGTGCAGGGACGTGAATTTGTTACACCAGAAGACATTAAGGCTGTTGCCGAACCTGTAATTGCGCACAGGCTGGCTGTAAATGGTGTAGGCGGTACTGAGCCGCAAAAGCAAGCTGTTAAGGCTTTGATGAACGCAGTACCTGTTCCCACCGAGGAGTGGAGAAGATGATAGGGCTGCTATGTGCCTTAGCAGGACTCGCACTGGCCTTTTTGGGCCTGAGGGCCTTATACCGTTCTTTTTGGGATCGTGGCCTGAACTGTCAAATCCATTTTACCCAGGAATATGCTGTAGAAGGCACTGTATCCACGTTGTCAGAGATCATCATAAACAATAAGCTTTTGCCTTTGCCCGTTCTGGAAGTCAGCTTTCATATGGATCGGCGACTCCGTTTTAGCGGTGGAGAAAATGCCTCGCTGAGTGACCAAACCTATCGGAGAGATGTTTTCGCTGCCTTTATCCGGCAGAAAATTACTCGCACTTTGGATTTTCACTGTGCCGGGCGCGGCTACTTTACCATTACGGAGGCCGGAATTGCTGCACAGGATCTATTTCTGACCCAAAAATACCTGCGTACTGTGCCTCAGAACACTACATTCTATGTGCTGCCAAAGCCTGTTCCCGCCTCTCAAATTCAAATACCATTTTCCAAAATTATGGGGACTTTGCTCAGCCGGAAACGCGTTTGTGACGATCCCTTTGAATTCGGCGGTTTAAGGGAATATTCTCGGGGAGACCCCATGAAATATATCAATTGGAAAGCTACTGCTCGGGCAGGCAAGCTTCTGAGCAATCTGCATGATTCTACTTTGTCCCAGCGGGTTGTGATAGGCATTGACATGGAAAGCGGAGGTCTGCAAGGAGATTTTCTGAATGAAGCAGGAATACGCGTGGCATGTTCCCTGGCTGAACAATTGCTCTCCTCTGGTATTGAATTGGGCATTTACAGCAATGGCCAGGACATACAGACCAAACAGCTTTGGAAACTGGAGTCTGTTTCAGGCGCCGGCAGCCTCTTATATATGAAAAAAAAGTTTGCCTGTTTACAATCGGGCGCGCTGCTCCCCCCTATATGCGACTGTATGCCCCTTCTTGGCGCTGCAGACGATCTTTTCGTACTTATCGCTAGAAGCCAACAAAGCGAACTTTCCCAATCGTTTTCTTCAATCGTTGGAAAAGGACTAGGTATCCGAGTAATCCCATGTGGTTTGGGAACCGCTGAGAATGGAAAAAAAGAAATGCCGACATTCCCTAATATTGAAAATTTTTGGATGGAATTCTAAATAGCAAAAAGTCTTTGGGGGAGGTATTGCTGTGCTAAAAACACTCTCTGCAACCAAACGGAGGCAAATTCTGCTGCATTTCTTAGGCAGGATACATTGCGGCCTGTTGTCCGGCATTATTTTTGGCGCTCTCTTTGATTTGCTTTGCAGTTTTGGAGTTACCACGTTAACCGCTTATGCTGCTTTTTACCGCGGATGTTTATTTGCGATTCCTGCAGCCCTAAGTTTTTATGCAGTAAGGAAGTTGAAAGCGCTTTGGAAATACCTTTTAGCCTCCATAGGCATCTGTGTATTGGCCTGGATTTTATTGGGACACCTTGGCGGTTTCATACTTACTGCGTTGTTGTGTGTGTTGCGGGCTAGGGCTCGCCTTGCGGAAGAGGAAGAAGGGTCAGTAAGGTCTCTATTCGATTATCCTGTCTTTCCAGCGCTGGGCCTATTTGTTTTCTGTTTTTTCCTCAGTGCTGTAGTCGGACTTCCCCAGCTGCAAAAGCTCTCAATTTTTGGTGGCATTGTTTATCTATTGATCTGTCTATTGTATAAAGGGACGGCTAGAATTGACTATTATCTTACACTCAACCATAATATGCATAATCTTCCTGTTAAGCGCATTCAGCGTATTGCTGGGGCGGCAGTAGCAGGGGGTGTCCTGCTTACCGCGTTCCTTCTACTTCCCTTTGCCATAATTTCCAGTGGGGAAATCAGGATTGAGTTGCCAGATCGCCAACCTCGGCACTACCAAAACGTATTTGAGCAACCCCAAGCAACAGGAAACCAGGGCACTGCCCAAACTGATTTTTTAAAAGCAATTGCAGAAGAACCTGCCTGGCAGATCCCTCCCTTTATCACTAACAGTTTGCTTGCGATAATCGGAGTCGCCTTGTTGATAGGTATGGCTGCTCTTCTACGACAACTCCTTAAGAATTTTCAGCATAGCTATACGGACAGCCAGGATCTGGTTCAATTTATCTCTAAACAGGATTCTGACTACACAAAATTAATGCTTAAATCCCCAAAATGCCCTTCTCTATGGGACCGCTCCCCAAACGCAGTTGTTCGAAGAAAATATCGAAAAACTGTATTGAAAGCTGTAAAGGATGTTCCCGCCGCCTGGATGTCACCAGAAGAATTAGAGGCTTGGGCGGGAATTGATCAAAAACTACTGCATGTACTTTATGAAAAAGCTCGTTATAGTGAAACAGGTTGTACACAAGAAGAAGCCCACTGAAAGAGAGACCACAGATACTTATCAAATGAAAACCTTGTAAAGGAGTAGTCTACATAATGGACCGAGCACTTCGCCAAGACGCAGAATTTATTCTCTCATCCAGTATCCAGGCTGTTCTTCCTGATCAAGCGGTAAAAAAAGCCTTAAAGGGGATTCAGAAAGGTTCTGGAAAAACAATACTCATTGCCGTTGGCAAAGCAGCTTGGCAAATGGCTCGGGCTGCTTCAGAAACCGTAGAGCATATTGACCAGGGCATCGTAATTACAAAATACAAGCATGTAAAAGGCAAAATTCATAATGTCCACTGCTACGAAGCCGGTCATCCAATACCAGACGAAAATAGTTTTAGAGCGACTTCCAAAGCATTGGAGATGGTACGGGGGCTTACCACACAGGATACGGTCCTATTCTTACTCTCGGGCGGAGGCAGCGCTTTATTTGAACAACCTTTGGTTACAGGAGCAGAGCTACAAGATATTACTGAGCAACTACTAGCTTGTGGCGCAGAAATTACCGAAATTAACACCATACGCAAACGGCTCTCCGCAGTAAAAGCTGGCCGCTTTGCCCAGTTCTGCGCTCCTGCAAAAATATTCACTATCGTGCTTAGCGATATTGTTGGAAACCCACTGGATATGATTGCCAGCGGACCTGCCTATCCCGATTTATCTACCTGCCAACAAGCAAAATCTATTGTTGAAAAATATGGACTGCATCTCTCTCCAACTGCCCAAAATTGTTTAGAACAGGAAACACCAAAGGCTCTATACAATGTGTGTACCCAAGTTACTGGATCCGTACAGGAGCTCTGCACTGCCGCGGCAAGCGCATGCGCTATATTAGGCTACCACCCCTTAGTCCTTACAGACCAATTAGTATGTGAGGCCAGAGCAGCCGGCAGTTTTTTGGCAAGCATCCTTCGCAGCCATGCTGGAAATGACAAAAGCCTTGCCTTTATTGCAGGAGGTGAAACGATAGTTAAACTTACGGGCAATGGTTTAGGAGGCCGCAATCAGGAATTAGCCTTAGCCTCTGCTCCAGGCATTTCTGGACTTTCAGGCGCAGCAGTTTTCTCCATTGGTAGTGATGGTACAGATGGTCCTACCAATGCCGCCGGTGGCTATGTAGACTTTGATACCTTAAATTCATTGAATAAGAAGGGACTAGATGTGTTCACAATTCTTCAGAACAACGACGCATATCATGGGCTAAAGGCTGTGCATGGGCTGATTATAACCGGCCCCACTGGCACAAATGTGAATGATGTTGCGGTTGCTTTGTATCGTGCTTAACTATTTCCATGATAAATTTGGAACCCCAAAATATCGAAATCGCTTTTCTCTTTACGTTGAAACTCGTGCTTTTGCTCCTTCAATTATAACACTTGCAACACGGAAATCAATTTTGTGAGAAAATATCCAAAGCCCTCCTGCGCTGACGAAAAAGGCTTTTCTAAGGGATGTCTCCAGTGACAGATTTAGGGTAGAAACAGCTGAAATTCAGAACCTTGTTTGGGCACGATTTGAATATCCCGAATGTTTATACTCAAAATTGATTTCCGTGCACTTGCGCCAAATGTCAAGAGTAAATTACAAAAAAGTTCAATAAATTTTCCCGACTTATGAAAAGCGGGGGTTCCGACGTATTCGGAACCCCCGCTTTTGTGCAAAAAGGCAATGGAAAATCAAACCGGGCGTTTTTCACGCTTCCGGCCTCTCTCTTTGTCTGTTCAATTTTCCGGCGGCTATGTTATGTACCGCTCAAAAAGCATTCGCGGCGTTGCCCAGCCTAATATCCGCTGCGGGTAGTTTGCCATCCACTCTTCCACTTCTGCAACCTCCGCCGCGGTTACTTCGTCAAAGCTTGTCCCCTTTGGGAAGAAACGCCGAATTATGCGGTTCATGTTTTCGTTGCTTCCCCGTTCGTATGCAGAATACGGGTGGCAATAATAAATTTTTGTGCGGGGCTTCCGCGCCCGCTTTGACCGCTCCATTCCGGTGCAATCCTGAAATTCGCTTCCGTTGTCAACCGTTATTGACCTGAACACTTGCCGGAACCCTGCGCCCATCCTCCGCTCTATGCGGTCAAGCCCCCGCACGACGCTTTCCATCGTGTGATCGGGAACGCGAAAAATCACGGGGTAACGGGTCAGTCGCTCCGTCAGCACTACCAGCGCGGCCTTGCTCCCCTTACAACCTATAATGCTATCCATTTCCCAATTTCCGAAAGTTTCACGGTCCGCTACTTCCTGCGGGCGTTTCTCTATGGTGTCCCCCTTTGCGGGCCGCGCCCGTTTCTGTCTGTCCCTGTCCTCCGGCTTCCTGTGGTCCCCCTTATACAAAAGGTGTTCCGCTGTTACATTCAAGAAAATATCGCCCCTATAAATCCAGTTATAAAGTATCGTTTCGCAAATATGGGTGTCAAACGCCTTTCCGTCAATCGCAATTTGCGCCAAAGCCGCGCCGGGGGACCGTCTTTTTTCAATGATCTGTTCTTCTATGTACTCCACAAAAGCAAAATCTTTTCCCAGCTTTATGTCCGGCCCCTTTGCCCGCAAATGTTCCTGATACTTACGTTCTGCAACGTCCGCGCAATACCGCTGGACGGGTTCAAGTTCGCTTGTAAGCTGTTCACACATTCCCCGCGCAATTTCATTGTATACGGTTTTCAAGCAAACGCTGTCAGCGCCGATGATAAAATGAAAGAAAACGCCGAGGAAAAAATGTAGTTTTG